>NZ_JBHWLY010000001.1:0-25978 GCF_042730435.1 Nocardioides sp. NPDC059952
GGTCCCCTCGAGCGCGGACGGGACCGTGTTGGTCTCGACACGCTCGGCCGCAGGCGGCCTCGCGGCTCGACCAGCGGTGGCTCCGGCGGCTCGACCAGCGGTGGCTTCGCGGCTCGACCAGCGGTGGTCAGCGGTTGAGCGTCGGCATGGGCACGTCGGCGTACCTCGTTCCGACCGGGGTGCTCTGGGTGTCGAGCTGGACGCCGGGGCGGCCGTTCTCGACGACATAGGTCGCGCGGGTGGAGACCGGGGCGCCCGGACGCTGGAC
This sequence comes from Nocardioides sp. NPDC059952, assembly GCF_042730435.1. NCBI lineage: Bacteria > Bacillati > Actinomycetota > Actinomycetes > Propionibacteriales > Nocardioidaceae > Nocardioides > Nocardioides sp. NPDC059952. Next base: position 269 of record NZ_JBHWLY010000001.1, read on the forward strand.
GTACGGCACGACCCGGAAGTCGCTGGAGAGCTCCTCGGGCGTGACCGTGACACGGACGTAGCCGCGCTGGCTGTTGAAGAACTTCAGGTGGTCGTTGGCCCGCAGCAGGGTCTCGCCGCCGGTGGTCATGTCGGCGCCGTCGCCGCCGCTGGCGATCGAGGTGCCGACGAACTCGCTGCCGACGACGGCCGACTCGGGGTCGTCGTAGTCGGCCAGCAGGTTGCTGGCGTAGTTGTGGTGCCGGTCGCCGGTGATGACGACGAGGTTCTCGACCCCGCTGGTCCGGGCGCCCGCCAGGAGCCGGTTGCGGTTGGCGATGTAGCCGTCCCACGGGTCCATGTAGAGGGTCTTCTTCTCGGTCTCGTCGAGGTCGGTCTCGGCCATCGGTGCCTGATTGGCGAGCACCTGCCAGCGGGCGGTCGACCGGCGCCAGTTGCGCTGGAGCCACCTCTCCTGGTCGAGGCCCATCATCGAGCGCGACGGGTCGTAGATGTCCGGCGTCAGCTCCGGGGAGGCGGGGTCGGAACCGTCGCCGTAGGCCTGGTCGTCGCGGTACTGCCGGGTGTCGAGCACGTTGAAGTCGACCAGGTCGCCGTAGCGCAGGTGCCGGTAGATCTGCATGTCCGGCCCCTCCGGCAGCGCGCTCGCCCGGAACGGCAGGTGCTCGTAGTAGGCCTGGAACGCGGCCGTACGTCGCGGCATCCACAGCTCGCCCTGGGACTGGCTCCGCTCCTCGGGGGTCTCGTCGGCCCAGTTGTTCTCGACCTCGTGGTCGTCGGGTGCGACCACGAACGCGTGGGACTGGTGGGCGGCCATCAGGTCCGGGTCGGACTTGTAGAGGCCGTACTGCAGGCGGTAGCGCGCCAGGTCGAGCGTCTCCCCGGCGACGGCGGGGTCGACGGTGGTCTTGCGCCAGTTGTTCTCGGGCGTGACGCCGGACTCGTACAGGTAGTCGCCCAGATGGAAGACGACATCGACGTCCTCGTCGGCCAGATGCCGGTAGGCGGTGTAGAAGCCGTGGCTGTAGAGCGCGCAGGAGGCGAAGGCGAAGCTCATCTGCGAGAGCGAGGAGCCGTACGCCGGGGCGGTCCGCGTGTGGCCGGTCTGGCTGACCTCGCCGGCGGCCAGGAAGCGGTACCAGTAGTCGCGGCCGGGACGCAGGCCCCAGACCTCGGGGTGGACCGAGTGGCCGAAGTTCGGGGTCGCGGTGACGGTTCCGGCCTTCACGACCTTGCGGAAGCGGGGGTCCTCCGCGATCTGCCAGCGGACCTTGACCGGCTCCTGCGGCATGCCGCCCAGGCCATCGGCGGCCAGCGGTTCGGGGGCGAGGCGGGTCCAGAGGACGACGGAGTTGGGGAGCGGGTCGCCGGAGGCGACGCCCATGGTGAACGGGTATCCGGAGAGCGACGTGGCGCCCTTGACGGATACCGCGTCGGCGGGGATCGAGCCGGTGCCGAGCAGCATGGCTGCGGATGCGGCGAAGCCGGTCGTGGCTGTGCTGGAGAGGAGGGAGCGTCGGCTCAGCGAGTCGGGCAGGAGCATCGGGGGGCCTCCGAGAAGGGTGGAAGTGCTTGCCTCCACTCACTTCATCGGGGGCGCGTGAACTGCGCCCGACCCGTTACCGACTCTGTCGGGTCGGGTCGCCGACGGAACACGGACCGGCCGATGGCCGGTCCGTGAACGGGTTCACACCAGTCGGTTCACTCCGACTTGCCGCCGCCGAACATGATCTCGTCCCAGCTCGGGACCGAGGCGCGCTTGCGGCGCGCGGACGACTTCTTGGCCGGCTTCGGCTGAGCCTCGTCGGCCTGCTCGGGCTCGGCAGGTGCCTCGGCGGCCGCGGGCTCGATGACCGTCGGCTCGGGCTCGGGCTCGGGCTCGGGCGGGATCGGAGCCTGCTTGTCGGTCGGCGTCTCCGCACCCAGGAACGCCTCGAGCGGGGTGTCGACATCGACCTGAGCCGTCTTGGCCGGCTTGGGCTCCTTGACCGCCTTGGGAGCCGGGGGAGGAGTGACCGGAGCCGGTGCCTCGACGGGCGGGACCGACGCTGCCGGAGCCTGTGCGGCCGGGGTCGACGGGGTCGAGCTCTGGGCGCGGCGACGCCGGGCGGCGAGCATGTCGTCGGTGATCGGCTCGGGCTCGGGCGCCGGGGCCTCGAGCTTCTCGCCGGTCAGCCAACGGGCGTCGTCGTTATCGATCTCGACGAAGTTGCCGGGGGCGTCGTAGGTCAGCTCGGCGATGCCGGAGCGCTCGGGAGTCTCGTACTCGCCGGTGAGCTTCCAACGCCCGTCAGGACGCCGGTAGGAGTCCCAGTTGACCGACTCGGGGTCGACGTACATCGTCTGGAAGTGGGCGCTGACCGCCTCGCCCAGGGTGCGGGCGGTGCTCGCGGCCTCACCGGGCCGACGGCGCACGGAAGCCTGCTGGGCGCGCTGTGCCATGTGCTCGCGCTCGGCGAGGACGGGACCGGCGAAGGCCAAGATCTTCTCGACCGTGGTGCCGGCGACAGCGGCGACCTCCTCGGCACTCTCGCCCGAACGGATACGGGTCTGAATGTCACGGGGCCGCAGGCTGCTGCTCGGGGTCTTGTTCACGGTTTGCTCCGATCGGCGGGTCGACACAGCCTCGAGTGCTGCACGGAGACGGTCGTCGATGTCGGCGGTGTATTCATGGTCCTCGTCGTCGACGAGAAGCATGCGTAAACCATCGTCACTGACCGAGATGAGCCGCAGAAGGACGGGACCAGCCTCATCCGGAGCCTGCTCTTCGAGCTGGCCCGGAGTCAGGGGCAATCCTTCGGCTGACATCCTCTTCTCAATTCTAGATACGGTTGTGACGACCCTACGCCACAGACCTGCATCGTATTGGGTGGCCGTGCGGCGTGGCCGTGGCATTTGGGGTTTTTGGGACGAACGAGGTGACCATTTGCAGGTGGAACAGACGCTGACCCTCCTTGTGCTCGACCTGGTCGGGTGCTTCGTCTTCGCGCTCTCGGGTGGCCTGATGGCGGTCCGCAAGGAGCTCGACATCTTCGGCGTCGTCGTCCTGGCCTGCGTCACCGGCCTCGGCGGCGGGATCATCCGGGACATGTCGATCGGTGCGACGCCGGTCGCCGCGCTCGCCGACTGGCGCTATCTCGTGGTGCCGATGGTCGCGGGTCTGCTCTCGTTCTACTTCCACCCGGCGCTGGGTCGGCTCGGGCCGCTGATCAACGTCTTCGACGCCCTCGGCCTGGGGCTGTTCGTCATCGCCGGTGCGGTCAAGGCGCTCGACTTCGGGCTCTCGCCGCTCTCCGCGGCGATGATGGGACTGGCCACCGGCGTGGGCGGCGGCGTGCTCCGCGACGTGCTCGCCGGTCAGGTGCCGATCATCCTGCGCCGCAGCGTCTTCTACGCCATCCCCGCCTTCGCAGGTGCGGCGATCGTGGCCTTCGGGCTGTTCCTCGCCCTGCCGCAGCCGCTGGTGATGGCCGCCGCCTTCGTCGTCTGCGCCGGCTGGCGGCTGCTGGCGATGTGGCAGCACTGGGAAGCGCCGTTGCCGCGAGGCTCCGCGTCGGTCTGAGATCTCGCCTACGGTATTCGGTCGACCCGAAGGGTGAACGCTGCGCCGGGGTCGCGGCTCCTTGCAGGTAAGGCTAGCCTTACTCACGTGACGACGACCGACCGCCGCAACGACGACGCCGAGACGCTCGCCGACCTCCTGGGAGGCGCGCGAGGTGCGATCGACGCCACCGTCCCGCCGGTCGCGTTCGTGGCCGGCTGGCTGGTCAGCGGAGAGCTGTGGATCGCGACCGTGGTGGCGCTCGGGCTGGCCGCGATCGTGGCGCTCTGGCAGTGGCGCAAGGGCCGCAAGCCGCGCGCCGTGCTGCTGGGCGTGGCCGGGGTCGCGATCGCGGCGATGATCGCGCTGCGTACGGGGCGGGCGGAGGACTTCTTCGTGGTCCAGCTCGCTGCCAACGCCGCCAGCGCCCTGGTCTGGGTCGTCAGCATCGCGTTCCGCCGGCCGCTGCTGGGGGTCGTCGTCGGCCTCATCCTGCGCCAGCGCGGGGCCTGGCGACGCGACCCGGCGCTGCTGCGCGGCTACTCGCTGGCGAGCTGGGTCTGGGTCTGTCAGTACGTCATCCGGGTCGCCGTCTTCGGCCCGTTGTGGTGGTCCGGCGACGTGCTCGCACTGGCGATCGCCCGGGTCGCGCTCAGCTGGCCGCTGGTCGCGCTGTGCCTGCTGGTGAGCTGGGTCGTCCTGCGGCGCTCGCTGCCCGAGGACCACCCCGGGCTGCGCCACCCTCAGGTCAGCGCGGCCTGAAGCAGGTCGTGGATCCGCCGGGTGGCGCGCTGCTGATCGCCTTCGCGGACCACGAGCGCGAGACCGGCCCGCACCTCCGCGTCCACGATCCGGGTCGCGACCAGCTCGGTCCCGGCCGCCATCGACTCGGCCAGCACGCAGACCCCCAGCCCGCGCGCGGTGAGCCCGAGCAGCGTCTCCGGGTTGGACCCGGACAGGTCGACCTTCGGCGCCACGCCCGCCAGCGCGCAGGACTGCTCCAGAGCGGTCCGTACGCCCGTGCCCGGCGGGATGCAGAGCACCGTCTCCTCATGCAGGTCGGCGAGCCGTGGCCGGGCGCCGGCGAGGCGATGACCGGGCAACGTGATCACCGCGAGCCGCTCGTCGCTGACGGACTCCGTGGCCAGGCCGTCGATGACGGGTCCCGCGTGCGAGATCAGGCCCAGGTCGAGCTCGCCGGCCAGCGTACGTCGTTGGAGGCGGTCCGAGGTGTCCTCGACGAGCTCGACGGTGACGCCCGGATGCTCCCGGTGGAAGGCCGCGACGGCGTCGAGGAAGCCGGGGATCGTGCAGCCGGCGATCATCCCGAGGCGTACGTGACCGTGGATCAGGTCGTTCAGCTCGTCGGCGCTCTGCCGTACGCCCTCGATCGCCCGGATCGCGTCGCGGGCGCGGGGGAGGAGCGTCTGGCCGGCGCGAGTCAGACGTACGTTGCGGGGGCCCCGGACGAGCAGGTCGTGGCCGAGCTCACGCTCGAGCTTGGCCAGCTGGGCGCTGATGCCCGACTGGCTGACGTGGAGGCGCTGCGCCGCGGCCGTGAACGAGCCGTGGTCGACGACGGCGACGAAGTAGCGGAGCTGTCCGATCTCCATAATCATTGATGCTAGCAACCAGCAGAACTATCTGTTTGAGTGTTCGCTGGATCCGGGTCAGGCTGGGTGGTGAAAGCCGAACCGACCTGAGGAGATCCCGATGACCGCATCCGCTGCCGAGCTCGCCGAGGCGTACTTCACCTCCTGGCAGGACCGCGACTTCACCCGCCTGCGCTCGCTGCTGGCCGACGAGGTGAGCTTCGCCGGCCCGCTCGCCACGATCGAGGGCGCCGACGGGTGCGTCGCCGGTCTCGAGGGCATGGCGCAGGTGCTCGACAAGATCGAGGTGAGGGAGCGGCTCGCCGACGGGCCGAGCGTGATCACCTGGTTCGACCTGCACACCACCGTCGCCGACCCCGCTCCCACCGCCAACTGGATGCGCGTCGAGGACGGGCTGATCACCGAGATCCGGGTCGTCTTCGACCCGCGCGGGATCCTCGCCGCTCGCGGCTAGGCCGTCTGGGCGCGCTGCTCGGCGTCCCGCTGGCCCCGGGCGGTCTCGCGGATGACCTCGGCCACCAGATCGGGGTCGTCGTTCATCGGTACGTGGCCGCAGCTCGCCAGCCACCGGTGGGTCGCGTGCGGAAGCCGCCGCTCGGCCACGATGGCCTGGTAGGGGAGGAGAGTGAGGTCGCGGGAGGCCCAGGCGACGGTGGTGGGAACGTCGCTCCGCTTCGCCCCCGGATAGCGGTAGGCGCTGGTGAAGAACGTCTTGATCCCCTCGCGCGAGGCGACCATGTTGGCCGTGTCGGCGGCCGCCGTCGCCGCGTCGATCCGGTCGGGGTGCGCGAAGAAGCAGCCCATCGCGACCGTACGCGCCACCTTCGACCGCAGCACTGTCCCGGCCACCGGCGCCAGCGGTCGCGCGACCGCCTGGATCCCGGCGAACAGACCCCGGACGTAGAGGTAGTCGAGATCGTTCACCCAGAAGCCGGCGGGGGAGAGCGCCGTCACCGACCGTGCGTGCCCCGCGTCGGCCATCTCCAGCGCGAGCAGCCCGCCGAGGCTGTTGCCGACCACATGCGGCCGCTCGATCCCGAGCTCCTCTCGAAGCTCGTTCAGCTCGTGGGACACCGCCTCCCGCACCGTACGCCCCGCCAGCTCGAACGCCGGCGACTCACCATGCCCCGGCAGATCGACCGTGATCACCTCGAACTCCCCGGCCAGCCGCTCCACCACCGGTGCCCACGCCTGCCTGCGGTGTGCGATGCCGTGGAGCAGCAGCAGCGGCTCCCCGCTACCGGTCCGTTCGTACGCGAGCATCCTCGCTCCTTCGGTCGCTCCGGGTGTCGCCCGGTGGCCGCGAGCCTACGTCCCGGCATGTCCCGAATGTGGGTCCCGCGAGCGCATGCGCTAATGTTTCACCCGCAACGCGTGATTGGCGCAGTGGTAGCGCACTTCGTTCACACCGAAGGGGTCACTGGTTCGAACCCAGTATCACGCACAAGCGAAACCGGCCTCTGACCAGGCAGTTTACCTGGTCGGAGGCCGGTTTCTTCCTGTCTCCTCGAATGTTTGTTCGAACGCGCCTGACAGAGTGCTTGGCCTCCTCGGCGGTCTGGTTGCTGGCTGGGACGGTGGGGGCGGGTGCTGCTCGATGGGTCCGAGAGATCGGGATCTGTTCTCCTGGGTTGTGGTTTCACGCCTGTCGATGTCCGCGATCCAGTAGGGTCCGGATGCCGCTCGAGCGAGGAACGGAGCCACCCATGTCGGCCCACACCGACCAAGTCGATGCCCTCTCACGTGCCGTCCTTCAGAAGGTCTCCCCGGACGAGGTCGCCCACCTCGAGCTGGTCACCAGCTCTTTCCACGCGACGCGCCGGCGACAACGGCGCAGCGACAAAGTGGATCCGCTGGCCTTCGGCATCGAGGCTGCGGTCACGGCGCTGGCGCCGATCGTCGTCATGATCTGCGCGAAAGTGCTCGAGGGTCTGGCTGAGGAATACACCGACCGGACGGCTCGGCGTGCGCTGACCTGGATCAAGCGTCGTCGCCGACCTGATGACGCAGTGGCAGGTCCGTTCTCCGCCGAGGCGCTCGAGAACGTCGAGGAGGAGGCCCGCCGCAGCGCGCTCGCTTCCGGGGTGGACGACGAGACGGCCTCCGTCATCGCCAAGAGCCTGATCGCTGAGCTGCGAGGTGCGAACCAGACAGGCGATGAGCGATAGGGCCTCGGCGGACTCGGTAGGGTCGCGCCCCGAGCGCGACCCGTTCCGTTACCCTTCCGGCACCACGGTGCGGTTCGGCGTCCTTGTGCTGAGCGCTGTCTCGCTCGGCGTACCAGCGATCTCCCATCGGTTGGCAAGCCTTCCGGTTCTTCTGCGTGGCGAGTTCGTCGCCCTCGCGACTCGGAACCACCAGATCCACGACTGCCACGCGCGGCTGTATCAGAACGGCGAGGGCGATTCCGGCGCCTTCGCGGCGTGCGGTGAGGCGTCAACTGTGCCGCTGTGGGCCTTCGGCGTAGCGCTGACCGGTTTCGTGGTGGCCGTGCTGGCGGTCTACTGGCTGATGCCGGCGATCCGGGTACGGCGCCGAGGCTACGTCGCGATTCCGTACGCCGACCTGCGAGACGAGCTCGACCGATTGCGCGCGGTGGCTGGGGTGGGCCACGAGATCCACTGGTTGATCGATCCGGCCGATCCGCGCCCTGGGGCGTTGGCCTTCGGCAGGGTCGGACGCCGCTACATCATGCTCAGCGGGGGCGCCGTCGCGCTGCTCGCCCAGCGGCCGGCGGCCTTCCGCACGATCGTCCTTCACGAGTTGGCCCATCTGCGGAACCGCGACGTCGACCTCGCCTACCTCGCCATCGCCGTCTGGCGGGTGACCGTGCCGATCGCTGTTCTCGAGGCGTTCGAATCCGTGTCGGGACCGCTGCTCTACAGCAGCAACCCCGGCCAGTTCATCGCCGGATCGGTGGGTGCGATCCAGACAGCTCTGCTCATCCTCACGGTCCCACTGCTTCGCAACGGACTCCTGCGCACCCGCGAGCTTTACGCCGACGCGAGGGTACGCATCTGGACCAGCAACGACGAGGTCGACGACTTCTTCTCGACCCACGCCGCTGCCGGACCGGGCAGTCGCAGGCGCCGTACCGCATTGTCGACACACCCGGACCTCGGTGTTCGACGCGCTGCTCTCTGGGACGACTCCCGACTCTTTCAGGTGCGGTTCGCGGAGGCCCTCGTCACCGGACTCGTCTTCGGAATCTTCTACACGCAGATCGTCAGGGTCAGCGACCTTCGCCCGAACTCGGAGGCGACCACCTGGTCCTTCATCGCGGTCAGGGTCATCGCCGTCCTCCTCGTCGGAGTCTGGAGCATCGCAGCTCTGCGTGCCCTCCAGGTTTCTCCTGCCGATCAGCGTGGTCGAGCCATGGTCCGCTCCGCCGTCGGCCTCGGGCTCGGTTGGTCGCTGGGGGCCGGCGTCCTCAACCTGGACATCGCCTGGAACCTCTACAACGTGAAGTTCGGTGCCATCGGTCTGTGTTGCTGGATCCTGGCGAGCGTGGGCTTCGCCGTGGTCGGATCCCGCTACGTGCACTCCGCGATCCGGACCTGGTTCCACCCGGACGATGATGTTCGCTCTCGCGGCGCCTGGCTGGGACGGTCCGCGATCGCTCTGGGGCTGGTCCTCGTCGTGAGCGGTGTCCTCGCGCCCCACTCGATCTCGGAGCTGGCCACGATCACCTTCGCGTATGCCTTCCCCGGGCACTCGGTGTTCTACCTTCTGGAGGGGCCGATCTTTGTGCTGTGCAACCTGTTTGTAGTCTGGCTCACCTGGCGTTCTGTCGCGCTCGGCCTCGCCGCGTGGTTCGTCCTGCTGATCGTGAAAACCGTCCGCGCCGTCGGACCGAGGTAGTCCCAGACGTCCCGGCCTGTTACCGCTGGGCGGGCTCGAACGTCTGGGATCACCTCGGCGGATGCCTTCAATCGCCGCGGCCGGAGTCGTAGGCGGTCCACATCTGGGCGTAGATGCCGTCGGCCGCCAACAGCTCCTCGTGCGTGCCGGTCTCGGTGATCCGTCCGTCGGCCATGACCAGGACGCGGTCGGCGTGCTGCGCCTGCTGGAGACGGTGGGCGATGACGAGCCCCGTGCGTCCCGCGAGCACAGCCGCGGCGGCGGACTCGAGGCGGGCGGCGCCGCGGCTGCCGGACTCGGCGGTGGCTTCGTCGAGGACAAGCACGGCGGGGTCGGCGAGCGCGGCACGGGCGAGCGCCACCTGCGCGACCTGCTCGGCGGTGAGCGCGTGGCCGAGCTCGCCGACGGAGGTGTGGATGCCTTCGGGCAGCGCCGCGACCCACTCGTCCGCACCCACCAGGCCCAACGCCATCGAGACGTCCTCGTCGGTGGCGTCCGCTCGGCCGAGGCGTACGTCGTCGACGAGCGGCCCCGCGAAGACGTGCACCTCTTGGGAGACCAGGACGACCGGGCGGGGGTGCGTGCGGGCGTACCGCTCGATCGGGCTTCCGCCGACGGACACGGCGCCCTCGTCGGGGTCGGTCAGGCCCGCGAGGATCGTCGCGAGCGTCGACTTTCCGGCGCCGCTGGGGCCGACGAGCGCGATCTGCTCGCCAGGGGCGACCTCGATGGAGACCTCGTGGAGGACCTCGTGGTCGCCGTAGCGGTGGGTGATCCGGTGGCCGTCGATCCTGCCGGCGGGCTTCTCGGCGACGGGAGGCACCGCCTCCAGGCCGCTGCCGGCCTCGATGACGCCGATCATCCGCTGCAGGCTCGCGGCGGCGGACTGCATCTCGTCGAAGCTGAAGATGATCAGGCCGAGCGGGTTGAAGAGCCGGTGGAAGTAGAGCGCGGCGGCGGTCACCGCGCCCACGGTCGCCGCCTCGGTCGAGACCAGCACGAAGCCGGTGGCGATGATCGCGCCGAGCCCGACGGCCTCGGCGATGTTCATCCACTTGCCCCATCCGGTGGCGAACCACAGTACGTCGCGCGACAGCTTCCGCGCGCGGTCGGAGGCGGCGGTGATCGTTGCGACGTGGGCGTCCTCGGCGCCGTAGGCGTGCACGGTCTGGCGGCCGTCCAGGGACGAGACGAGTGCCTCGGCGCGGTCGCCGAAAGCGGCGCGCTCGGCGCTGTAGCGCGGGGCGGCGCGGGGGAGGTACCAACGCAGGGACAGTACGTAGACCGGGATCGAGGCGAGGCCGGCCAGCGCCAGCCACGGGTTGAGCGCACCGAGGCCGGCGATCGTCAGGACGACCGTCAGGGCCGCGCCGACCCAGGGTGCCAGCAGGCTCGCGATCACCTCGCTGACGACGCCGACGTCGTCGCCCACCCGGCTGGCGAGGTCGCCGCGCCCGGCCTCCTCGAGCTGTCCGGGTGGCAGCCGCAGCGCGGTGGAGACGACGTCCTCGCGCATCTGGGCGAGGACACGCTGTCCGACCCGGGCGACGAGCGCGGCACTGACCGCGGTGAGCACGGCGCTGAGTGCACCGGCCCCGGCGACCCAGGCCGCGAGAGTGATGATCTCGCTCCTCTCGCCACCGCTCAGGACTGCGTCGACCATGAGCCCGATCGCCCACGGGGCGACCAGGCCGGAGAGCGCGGCGGCCGCGGCCAGCGCGATCGTCGTGGCGGTGAGCGCCCGATGGGATCGGACGTAGCGCCGCAGGGCCTGGCGTACCTCGCCCGCGGTGGCCAGCGGGAGGCGTGCGTGCTGCGGTTCGGTGGCGGTCATCCGAGGATCCTCGTGCGGTAGCTGTCGTGGCTCGCGAGCAGTTCGTGGTGGGTGCCGTCGATCGGCTCGTCGTCGGCGCGGAGGATGATCACGCGGTCGGTCCTCGCCAGCAGCACCGGGCTGCTGGTGACCACCACGGTCGTACGCTCCGGCTGAGCGGCGCCGTGGCGCAGCTCTCGGATCCCGTCGGCGATCAGGTTCTCGGTCATCGAGTCGACCGCGGTCGTCGGCTCGACCAGCACGAGCACCTCGGGGTCGGTGTGCAGGGCCCGAGCGAGCGCGAGCCGCTGACGCTGGCCGCCCGAGAGGGTCAGCCCGCGGTCGCGGAGACGTTCGTCGAGACCCGTGGGCTGGGCGTCGATGAACTCGCGGGCCCCGGCAGCGTCGACCGCGTCACTGGGGTCGGCGCCGGAGTCCGCGCGTCCGAGGGCGAGGTTCTCCGCGATGGATCCCGCGAAGAGGTCGGCCCGGTGTGGCTCGACGTGCATCCGGGTCCCGTCGGGGGAACGCAGCGCCGCCGCGACCCGGTCCAGGTCGCCCGGCTCGGCGACGATCCCGACGAACTCACCGGGCTTGAGGTCGATCCGGCTGTCCTCCGAGGGCTGCACGACAGCGGGCGTCGGCGACTCGGCCAGCACCGCGCCCATCCGGCCCGCGCTCGCCTTGGCCGAGGCGCCCACCTGCAGGTAGAGACCGATCGCGGTCAACGGCTCGGCGATGAACTGGGCGGCGCCGACGGCGGCCACGAACGCGCCGACGGTGATCGCGCCGTCGAGCGCGAGCAGGCCGGCGACGCCGACGGAGACGGCGAGGACGATGGTCCCGGCGAGCACGCTCGCACCTTGTTGCAGCGACTTCGCCGTGCCGGCGCGGATCCCCGCGACCTCGGCCGCGTGGCTGACCATCCGGTAGCGGGCGGTCGCGTTGTCCTGGGCTCCGAGGCCGTGCAGGACCCGCAGCCCTGCCATCAGGTCGGTCGCCAGCGCGGAGGCACCGGCCAGGCTCTCCTGCTGGGCTCCGACCCGACGGGAGATCAGCGGCGAGAGCGCGTTGAGAGCCAGGGTGACCACGACCGCGGTAGCGATCAGGATTGCGCCGAGCCGCAGGTCGATGCTCAGCAGTACGCCGCAGCTGACCGCGAGCGCCGCGCTCGCGCCGACGATCCCGGAGACCCAGATGATGCTGTCCGCCGACTGGTCGGCGTCGGAGGAGGCGATCACCAGCAGCTCCCCGTGCTTGCGCCGGCTCGCGCCAGGAGTCAGGACCTTCCTGGCGAGCTCGGCGCGCAGCGCGTGGCTCTCGTCGATCACCGCCCCCTGCGCGAGCCGCGCGAACCAGCGATAGCACATCGTGAGGACCGTGAAGAGCAGGGCGATGCCAGCCAGGCTGAGCGTCAGCATGGGCACGCTCCCGCTGACCACGGCCGCGTCGATGGCCAGACCGATGGCGACCGGGACGAGGGCCTCGCACGACTGGTGCCCGACGAGACACAGGGCCGAGCCGACGACCCGGGGCCGCTGTCGCCTGAGGATCTCGCGGCGGAGCGGCTCCCGCTTCGTAGTGCTGGGGAGGGGGACGGACGTGACCATCGAGGCCTTTCTGAGGAGGACGCGCGTCCAGGTTAGCCTCACCTAAGTAATGCGCATGCCTCGGCGGCGATGCCGTCTCTCTCGAGAGACGCCCCCTAGCGCGGTCCGTCCTCGGTGAGGCGTACCTCGGACCAGTCGAGCCCGTCGAGGTTGACGACGATCGCCTCCTGGGTGGTGCGGGCGATCACGACGACGGCCTCGGCGTCCGGGTCGGGGTTCTCCTCGCGGTGGGGGACCCACGGCGGGACGAAGATGTAGTCGCCGGGGTTGGTCTCCACGCGCGTCTCGACGGGCTCGTCGCCCTCGACGTCGAGGAAGACGAAGACCGGGTTCCCGGAGACGATGTAGATCGCGGTCTCGGAGGCGCCGTGGTGGTGGTTGGCCGAGGAGGTCGAGGCCGGGACGTGGGTCTGGCCCATCCACAGGTTCTTCGCGCCGACGGTCTTTCCGCTGACCGCCTCGAGGCGTCTCATCCCCGAGGTCTGACCGGTCTGGTCGACCAGACCGGACGGTGCGATGTGGTGGAGGTGCCGGTGGAACGGGTCGATCTCGGCGGGGACCAGGACGCCGCTGGGGGTCCGGATGTGCTCTCCGTCCGAGGATCCGGCGGGTAGGTGAATCGCGGGCATCAGGCTCCCTTGGCGAGTGTGAGGACGGTGTCGTTCCTGGGTGTGGTGAGCAGTGGCCGGAGGACGGAGGCGACCTGCGTCGCCGTCTCCTTGGGTAGCCCCGGGCGGGCGCAGACGTAGAGGGGGAGCGGGTCGGGAGGTGGCAGGTCCGTCACCGGGGTCAGGCCGTCGGGAACCTCTCCCAGCGTAGCCATGAGCGCTACCCCGAGGCCGGCGCCGACTGCCGCCTGAACGCCTGCCAGCTGGAAGGCCTCGGCGCCGATGGCCGCCGGGATCGAGTGCTCGGCGAGCGTGTCGAGCGCTCGGCTCCGGAGCGCGCACGGTTCGTCGAAGGCGACGACTGGGACCGGCGCTGAGGGTGCGGGACGCCGCCAGGCGGGGGAGGCGAACCAGGCGAGAGTCAGGTCGCCCACGTAGAGGGCCTTGGCGTCGTCGGCCTGCTGGAGAATAAGGGCCAGGTCGATGCTCCCGGAGGCAAGGCCGTCGCGCAGCTTGTTTCCTCGGTCGATACGGAACCGGAAGTCCCGCTTCGGTACGGACTGCGCCAGCGCCGTGGACAGATCGGGGAGGAGCTGCGCAGCGGCGTGCTCGGTCGACCCGATGCTGATCGTCCTGGGGTCACCGTCGCTGCCGCCGGGGAGGAACCTCGCCACGGTCTCGTCGTGCAACATGATGATGCGGCGCGCCTGTGTCAGGAGCAGCTCTCCGTCGGTGGTGAACCTGGATCCGCGGCCATGGCGCTCGACCAGCGGGGCACCGACCACCGACTCCAGGCGGCGTACGTGCTGGCTGACCGCGCTCTGGGTCAGGTGCAGTGCGGTCGCGGCGCGCTGGAATCCGCCGAAGTCCGCGACAGCGACGAGGCTGCGCAGCGGGGCGATGTCCAGATTCCGACTCATGTCGATCAGACTAATACACAATTGATGAGCGTTCGTGATGGTTCAACATCGTGGAACGTCGTTGGACCCGGCGCCTTTTGTCTATCAAACTCATAGACATAAGGCTCTCTGGGAGAGGGCCGCCGCGGCCGGCATCAGGCCGCGGTCGACCACCAGGGAGGCAGCATGTCCCGACGCACGATCAAGCTCGGCGCCGTTCCGTACGGCACCGGCGGCCCGGGCCAGCACCGGCTCTGGCTCGACCCGGAGATCCCCGGTGATGCGAGCGTTGACATCGACTGGTTCATCCAGACCGCCAAGCTCGCCGAACAGGGCCGCTTCGACCTGATGTTCATCGTGGACAGCCAGTTCATCACCCCGCACAGCCCGCCCCACTACCTCAACCGGCTCGAACCTCTCACCCTGCTGTCCGCGGTGGCCACCCACACACGCCATCTCGGCCTGGTCGGCACCGCGACCACGAGCTTCAACAGCCCGTTCAACCTGGTGCGCCGCTTCGCGTCCCTCGACCTGATCAGCCACGGTCGCGCCGGCTGGAACGTGGTCACCACCGGTGACGCGGGCACCGCGACCAACTACGGACTCGACGAGCACTACGACTACGACACCCGCTACGGCCGCGCCCAGGAGTACGTCGAGCTCGCCCGAGCACTGTGGGACTCCTACGAGGACGACGCGTTCGTACGCGACCGTGAGACCGCGACCTTCCTGGACCCGGCCAAGCAGCACGTCCTGAACCACGAGGGCACCTACTTCGACGTCGCCGGCCCGCTCAACCTGCAGCGCAGCCCGCAGGGTCATCCGGTCATCTTCCAGGCCGGCGACTCCGACCAAGGACGCAACCTGGGCGCCTCGGTGGGGGAGGGGATCTTCACCCACGCCCCTGATCTCCCCAGCGGCCAGGCTTTCTACGACGACCTCAAGACGCGGGCGAAGAGCTTCGGTCGTGATCCGGAGGAGCTGGTGATCATGCCGGGCGTGAAGGTGGTCGTCGGCGACACCGACGAGGAGGCCCGGGAGATCGAAGCCTCGAACCACGAGCGTGACCACGGTTTCGAGGAGGCGCTGGCCGAGTTCGGGCGGCCCTTCGGATGGCACGACTTCCGCCAGTACGACCTCGATGCCCCGTTCCCGGTCCAGGCGCTCGAGCACGGTGAGCGGTCCTTCTTCACCCAGGCCACGAAGACCACCCAGCGTGCGGTCGAGAACGGTTGGACGCTTCGGCAGACCGTGGAGGCCACCCGGGTGTTCCGTAAGTCCGAGTTCGTCGGCAGCCCCGAGACCGTCGCCACGAAGCTGCAGGAGTGGTGGGAGGCGCGGGCCTGCGACGGCTTCAACATCGGCGTCGATCACCCCGCCAACTTCCGGCGGATCGTGGAGGAGGTCATCCCGATCCTCGCCGAGCGGGGCGTCTTCCGTCGCGAGTACGAAGCCACCACCCTGCGCGGGAATCTCGGCCTGCCGATCCCGGAGAACCGCCACACGGTCGCTCGCCGCGCTCAGGCGAGATGACCACGACGCGCTCGGGCGCCACGACACGTACCTGACCGTCAGACACACAGGAAGATCGATCACCCCATGGCCAACAAGGCACTCACCCGGACCGACCACCCGCTCGCATCGTCCCCGACCTCGACCCCCGCTGTCGCCCTGACCCGGCGCGGCCTGCTCGGGATCAGCCTCGGAGCCGCGGCCGCTTTCGCGCTGGGGGCCTGTGGGTCCGAGGCCGGCGCCGGCGTCTCCGGCGGACGGCTCACCTGGGCCTGGCAGCTGCCCACGACCTGGGACCCGGTGACCTCCTCGGCCGGCTCGGACGTACAGATGCTGGCTCTCGTCTACGAAGGCATCACGGGGTTGGACGAGAAGGGGAACCCGGTGCCGTGGCTGGCCGAGAAGTGGACGTACGACCCGACCGGCACCCAGGTGACGTTCACGCTGAAGGAGGGGCTGAAGTTCAGCGACGGCACCCCGCTGGATGCCACCGCGGTGGCCAAGTCCGTCGAGCGCGGCCGGACCGCGGACGGCTCGCTGATCGCACCGCAGATGATCGGGATCACCAAGGTGACCGCCTCCGGCGACCTCGACGTGGTGCTCGACCTGGCCGAGGTCGACTACCAGATCCCCGCGCTGTTCGCGGGCAAGACCGGGATGGTCGTCAACCCGGCCGCCTTCGAGAAGGATCCCGCGGCCTTGGCCACCGCACCGGCCGGGTCGGGTCCGTTCACCCTGACCACCTTCGTCGAGAACGACCATGCCGAGCTGGTGAAGAACACACACTTCCAGCTCGCCGACCAGATCCAGGTCGACGAGTTCCACCTCTACCCCCAGCCCGACCCGGCCACCGCCGTCGCCTCGGTCCAGTCCGGCCAGTACAACGTCGCCCGGATCTCCGGAGCCCAGGTCGAGCAGGCCGAACAGGCCGGCCTCGACGTCCAGATCCTCGACTCGATGTTCGTCTCGTGCCTGGACGTACATGCCGGGATGAAGCCCTTCGACGACCCCGCGGTCGTCGACGCGCTCAAGTACGGCATCGACCGCGAGAAGATCAAGAAGGTCGCCAACTTCGACATCGGCGACGTCAACTACCAGCCCTTCCCGAAGGGGTACGTCGGCTACAACCCCGAGCTCGAGGGCATCTACGAGTACGACCCCGAGAAGGCCAAGCAGGTCCTCGCGGACGCCGGCCACACCGGCACCGTCAAGGGCGAGTTCACCAGCGCACAGCCCGTGGCCGCCGTCGAGCTGATCCAGGCCCAGCTCAAGGAGGTCGGGATCGAGCTCACGATCAAGTCGATCCCGGCGACCCAGCACACCCAGCTGGTCTACATCGAGCACTCCCAGGCGCTCACCTACGACGGTTTCGCCGGTCGGGAGTCGCCGGTGCAGGCGTTCCAGGTCCTCTTCGGCAAGGAAGGGCTGATGAACCCCAGCCGCCGCACCGACCCCGCCCTGGAGGCGCAGCTCAAGAAGGTCCGGGCGACGCCGACCGACGACCCCACCTACCCGTCGATCCTGCAGGAGGCGATGAAGATCGCGATCACCAGCTTCCCCAACACCTTCCTCTACAACGCTCCGCGGATCATCGTCCGCAAGAAGGTCTCCGAGCTGCCCGCCTCGCCCAGCCTGCAGCGGTTCGAGGGCGTGAAGACCTCGTGAGCGTGGCCCAGGCCACGAACCCGGTCGTGGCGCGGCCGGCAGCCGATGCGGTCGGGAGCTGGGTGCGGCGGATCCTCAACCTGGTGGCGATCACCGCGGCGGTTCTGCTGCTGGCCTCGGTGATCACCTTCGCGCTCGGGGCGATGGCGAAGACCAACCCGGCTGCCGCGGTGCTCGGTGAGACCGCCACCGAGGCCGACATCGCCAGGCTCGACCATCAGTTCGGTCTGGACCGGCCGCTCGTGGTCCAGTACGCCGACTGGCTCGGCTCCGCGGTGCAAGGTGATCTCGGGGTCTCCTGGTTCACCACCGTCCCGGTCTCCGACAGCATCGCCCAGGCGCTCCCCGTCGATCTGTCGATCGCGCTGCTCGCGATCGTGCTGGCGATCCTGATCGGAGGAGCCGCCGGGATCGGCGCGGCCCTGAGCAACGGCGGGATCTTCGACCGAACGGTCACCATCGTCTGCTCGCTGCTCGGCACCTTGCCGCCATTCGTGATCGGGATGGCCCTGATCGTGGTCTTCGCGGTCAAGGCCGAGCTGCTCCCGGCCGGTGGGTACGTCCCGATCCAGGAGAACCCTGCCGAATGGCTCCGCTTCGCGATCCTTCCTTCGTTCGCGCTCAGTCTCGACGTGGCCGCCTCGATCGCCCGGCAGCTGCGCACCTCGCTGGTCGGGGCGCTGCGGGAGAACTACGCGATCGGTGCGCAGATGCGCGGCTTCGGCCGCAGGCGAGTCCTCTTCGGCCACGTTCTCCGCAACGCGGCTGCTCCTGCCCTGGCCGTCATCGGCCTCGCGATCCCGCTGGTCATCGGCGGCGCCGTGATGACCGAGAAGCTCTTCGGGCTGCCGGGCATCGCCCAGCTGGCGTTGCAGGCCTCGGAGAAGGGGGACGTGCCGGTCGTTCTCGGCACTCTCCTGGTCACCGCCGTCGTCGTGGTCCTGGCGAGCCTGGTCGTCAACGTCGCCCAGACCGCTCTCGACCCGGCCTCGCGCCGTGAGCCGGCGAAGGGTGGTCTCGCATGAGGACTCTCGAGGCTCTGTGGGCGCAACCCGCCAGCCGCTTCGCCTTCGCCGTCCTGAGCGTGATCGCATTCCTGGTCGTCTTCGGTGGTGCCGTCGCTCCGTACGACCCGCTGCGGCAGTTCAGCGACGAGGTCCTCCAAGGACCCTCCGGCAAGCACCTGCTCGGCACCGACTATGTCGGCCGCGACGTCCTCTCCCGGCTCATCGCCGGGACCCGGCTCTCCGTGGTCGGGGCCCTGGAGGCGGTGGTGATCGCCGCGGTCCTGGGCGTCCCGTCCGGGCTGGCGTCGGCGTGGATGGGCCGGATCGGCGAGTGGGTCTCGCTGCGGGTCGCCGACACCCTGATGATCCTGCCGTTCACCGTCTTCGCGATCGCCGTCGCCGGCACCATCGGCAACGGTCTGCAGCAGGCCATGGTCGCGGTCGGGGTGCTGATCAGCCCGATGTTCTTCAGGGTCACCCGGGCGGTGGCGCTCGGTCTGAGAAGGACCCAGTACGTCGAGGCGGCCGAGCTGATGGGCGCCACCCAGTGGTGGACGCTGCGCAAGCACATCTGGAGCAAGGTGCTTCCCAACGTCGCCGTGGCCGCGGCGCACGCCACCGGCGCCAGCCTGCTCGTGGTCGCGTCGCTCTCGTTCCTCGGGATCGGAGTGCAGCCACCTGCACCGACCTGGGGCGGGATGCTCTCGGCAGACCTCGGCTACCTCGCC
Organism: Nocardioides sp. NPDC059952; assembly: GCF_042730435.1. Lineage (NCBI taxonomy): Bacteria > Bacillati > Actinomycetota > Actinomycetes > Propionibacteriales > Nocardioidaceae > Nocardioides > Nocardioides sp. NPDC059952. Next base: position 19,125 of record NZ_JBHWLY010000001.1, read on the forward strand.
CAGCAGAGCTGGGCTCCGATCTTCCCGGCGCTGCTCATGATGGCGACCGTCGGCTCCCTCAACATCCTGGCCGACGGCATCCGCGACGCCGGAGCCCCGCGCCGCCGCCGGCCGGGCCTCGTCGCCAGGCTCCACCGGAAGGAGACCACCGATGTCGCAGCCTGAGCACGACGCGTACGCCACCGGCCCTCGCACCCTCGAGGTCGAGGACCTGCACGTCAGCGTCGGTGACGACCTCGTCGCCGTACGTGGCGTCTCCTTCCAGCTCCGCCGTGGCGAGGCCGTCGGCCTGGTCGGTGAGTCCGGGAGCGGCAAGACACTCACCTGCCGAGCCGTCCTCGGGCTGCTGCCGGAGACCGGCGAGGTCGACCGCGGGTCCATCGTGCTCGGTGGGCGCGACGACCGGGTCGACCTCATCGCGGCGGGCCGCACCGTCTGGGACCGCGTCCGCGGGTCCCGGATCGGCGCCGTCTTCCAGGACCCCGGCTCCTATCTCAACCCCAGCATCACCGTCGGCCGCCAGCTCGTCGAGCAGCTCCGCGTGCGCGGAGGCCTCGGCAGGACCGAGGCCCGTGAGCGAGCGGTCGGCCTGTTCACGGAGGTCGGTCTCCACGATCCCGCCGGCGTCTTCCACCTGTACCCGCACCAGCTCTCGGGCGGCATGCTCCAACGCGTCCTGATCGCCATCGCGATCTCCTGCGAGCCCGAGCTGCTCATCGCCGACGAGGCCACGACCGCCCTCGACGTCGTGATCCAGGCCGAGATCCTCGAGCTCGTCGCCCGGCTGCGTCGCGACCATGAGCTCTCCGTGCTCCTGGTCACGCACGACCTCGCGGTGGTCGCCGAGACCTGCGACCGGATCCTGGTCATGTACGGCGGCGAGATCGTCGAGTCCGGCCCGACCGAGGAGGTGCTCGCCGACCCGCGGCACCCCTACACCCGGGCGCTGCTCGCGGTCGCCACCATCGGGGACTGGACGCGTCGCACACTCGAGGTCATCCCCGGCCAACCGCCCTCGGCGGGGGAGGAGATGCCGGGTTGCCGATTCGCGCCGCGCTGCCGCTACGCCACCCAGGCGTGCGTCAGCGCCCCGGTCGCGACGACCGAGATCGGCCCGGGGCGCAGCGCTCGCTGCGTACGTCTCGACGAGCTGGACACCGAGCCCGGTGCCGTTCTCGTCCAGGACCGGATCGAGGCCACCGCATGAGCGCACCGCTGCTGCGCATCACCGACCTCTCGGTCAGCTACGCGCTCCCACGCCGAGGCACCGGACTCGGCACCGGGGCCGCGCTGCGCGAGGTCAGCCTCGACGTACGCGCCGGCGAGATCCTCGGGATCGTGGGGGAGACCGGATCCGGCAAGACCACCCTGGCCAGAGCCACGGTCGGCCTGGTCACGCCTGCCACCGGCACCATCACCTTCGACGGTGTCGACATCGGCGGTCTCAAAGGATCCGCGCTGCGTGGCTTCCGCCGGAGCGGGCAGATCCAGCTCGTCTTCCAGGACCCGCTGCGTTCTCTCGACCCCGATCTCACCGTCGATCAGCTCGTCTCCGAGCCGCTCGCCATCGCCGGGGTACCCCGCAGCGAGCAACGCGTCAGGGTCGAGGAGGCCATCGGGCTCGTCGGCCTCGACCCGAGCACCGTCCACGACCGGCTCCCGCGCCAGCTCTCCGGCGGCCAGCGGCAACGCATCGCGCTCGCCCGCGCGATCGTCACCCGCCCCCAGCTGCTCTTCTGCGACGAACCGGTCAGTGCGCTGGACGTCTCCAACCGGAACCTCGTCCTCAGCCTGCTCGACCGGCTACGCCGCGAGCTCGGCCTCGCGGTCGTGATCATCGCTCATGACCTGTCCTCGCTGGCCGGCGTCGCGGACCGGATCGCGGTGTTCTACCGCAGCCGTCTGGTCGAGAGCGGACCGGTCGAGGAGGTCCTGACCAGGCCGGCGCACCCCTACACCGCGCTGCTGACCGCGTCCGCGCCCTCGGTCGCCCACGAGGCCCGGTTCCGGCCGGCCGATCTCCGCCTCGAACAGGGCGCCGAGCCACCGAGGGCCGGTCCGGACAGCTGTGTGTTCCTGGCCCGATGCCGGTTCGCCCACGACGCCTGCCACCAGCAGCCGCTCACGACGCCGCTTCCCGGCCCCACCGAACGCACCGCCGAACGCACAGTCGCCTGTCACGCCGCCACCACGTGGCCCAGCCAGATCCCCACCACCTCCACCCCCACAGTCGCAGACCAACCGGCAGCTGCCGGCTGACGAAAGGACCGAGCATGACCTACGACGACGTCGAGATCCTCGGCATGATCGGCACCGCCGACGCCTCCGAGATCCGCCCGTCCGACGGGACCGTCATCGACCCCGACTACACCGCCCGCTTCGCCAAGGCACACGAGGACGGCGGCTTCGACCGCGTGCTCATCGGATATGGCTCCGGCTGGTCCGAAGGGACCCAGGTGGCCGCGTACGCAGCCGCCCACACCGAGCGGCTGGGCCTGCTCATCGCTCACCGGCCCGGGGTGGTCCACCCGACCCTGGCCTCGCGGACCTTCACGACGCTGGACCAGTTCACCCAGGGCCGGGTCGCGCTCAACATCGTGACCGGGAGCAGCAACGTCGAGCAGCGGCGCGAGGGCGACTACGTTCCCCACGACGAGCGATACGCCCGCACCGACGAGTACCTCCGGATCCTCCGGGCCTCCTGGGACACCAAGGGTCCGCGGGACTTCGACGGCACCTACTACCGCTTCGAGGGGTTCACCCCGCAGGTCTTCCCCTACGCCGACCGCCACCTGGAGCTCTTCTTCGGCGGCAGCTCGCCCGCTGCGTACGGCGTCGGGGCCGAGCACGCGGACACCTACATGCTCTGGGGAGAGCCGCTGAAGCAGACCGGCGAGCAGATCGCGACCATCACCGAGAAGGCCACCGCCGCCGGACGTACGCAGCGCCCCCGGGTCTCGGTCTCCTTCCGGCCGATCCTCGGCAGGACCGACGAGGAGGCCTGGGAGCGCGCTCACCGCATCCTGGATGCGATCAACGGCGAGGTCGGCGCCCAGTTCAAGCAGAAGGTCAACAAGCTTCACCCGCAGGGTTCGGCCCCGGAGAACGCGGGGTCCCAGCGGTTGCTCGCCGTTGCCGAGACGGGCGACCTTCACGACCGCTGCCTGTGGACCCCCACCACCACAGCGGTCGGTGGTGGCGGCAACTCGACCGCCCTGGTCGGCTCACCGGAGACCGTGGCCGCCGCGATCCTCGACTACGTCGAGATCGGCGTGAACACCGTCCTCATCCGTGGCTACGACCCGCTCCAGGACGCCATCGACTACGGCCGCGACCTGCTCCCGCTGGTCCGCCAGGAACTCGCGCACCGTGCGGCCCGACCGAGCGTCGCGGTCTGATCCGAGTCTGACCCGAACCACCGATTGGAGCACCACATGACCATCATCTCCGAGGCCGGCACCGCGAGCGGCTGGGACGAGCCGCCCGGTGGTACGCCACGCGGCACCCTGATCCTGCTGACCGGACGTGGTGAGACCGCGGCCACCTACCAGCGCTTCGGCAGGCGGATCTCCGCCGATGCCTACAAAGTACGTCTCGTCGAAGCCGACCTGGACGACGTGAGCGCAGCGCGCGCCGAGATCGAGCAGCACCTGGCTGATGTGGCCCTGCCCGGACCGAAGGTCCTGGTCGGCAGCGACACGGGTGCCACCCTGGCCGCGCTGGTGGTCGACCAGGTCGCCGCCGATGCCGCGGTCATCGCCGGCATCGTGCTGCCCGAGTCCGCGGCCATCGACGGCTGGGAGGAGGAGATCGACGCCAGGAGCGCATGCCCCGTGCACCGCCAGGTGATCGGACAGGACGGTGCCTTCGGCCGAGGGACCTTGGCCACCGGCCTCGGCGCCGAATGGTCCGACCTGACCCTCCCTGTCCCCGACAAGCCGGTGCTGGTCGTGCACGGTGATGCTGATCCGGTCACCCCGGTCGAGCAGGTCACCGAGGCGTACGGTGAGGCGCCCGGCGTCCGCCGCCGTCTCGTCGCCGGTGGGCGCCACGACATCCTCAACGACCTCTCGCACCGGTCGGTCGCCGCCACGATCATCCTCTTTCTGGAGTCCCTCAAGCTCGGCAGCGACCTGCCCGCCATCGTCTACGAGGCGGACGAACCGGCATGACAGCCCTGCGGACGAACCAGGACCTGGACCCTGCTGCCCTCCGTCAGGCGTTCGGCGTCTTCCCCACCGGGGTGGTCGCCGTCGCCGCGGAGGTCGACGGAGCGCTGACGGGTCTGGCCGCCAGCTCCTTCACCAGCGTGAGTCTCGATCCGCCGCTGATCTCGTTCTCGGTCGCCACGACATCGAAGACCTGGCCCGACCTGCGTCGCTCCTCGCATCTGGGTGTCAGCGTGCTCGCCGACCATCACGACGAGGTCTGCCGTCAGCTCGCCGGGCCGGTCGATCACCGCTTCGACGGGATCGCCCTGAGCATCTCCGAGAACGGTGCGGTCGTCCTGGACGAGGGGGTGGCGCAGTTCGACTGCACCGTCTACCGCGAGGTCGAGGCAGGTGACCACATCATCGTGCTCCTGCAGCTGCATGCCGTCACCGACCCCGGCACCGGCAACCCCCTCGTCTTTCACCGCAGCGGATTCGGGAGACTCGCAGACACGGCCTGATGCAGGAGTGCCACGGTGCCCGCGGGCGGCGTCAGGAGCGGGCGTGGTTGTGCATGACGTGCTTGGTGCGGGAGTAGTCGTCGAGGGCGTAGATGGACAGGTCGCGGCCGTAGCCGGACCCCTTGAAGCCGCCCCAGGGGACCTCGTTGGCCAGGACGAGGTGGGCGTTGACCCACACCGTGCCGGCGTCGAGCCTGCGGGCGACGTCGTGGCCACGTCGGCCGCTCTCGGTCCAGACCGAGGCGGAGAGGCCGAGCGGGGTGTCGTTCGCGCGGCGGATCGCCTCGTCCTCGGTGGAGAACGTCTCGACGGTCACGACGGGCCCGAAGATCTCGTCCCGGACGCACTCGGCCCCCTCGGGTACGTCGACCAAGACCGTCGGTGCGATGAAGTAGCCGGGCCCGTCGAGGGCGGCGCCGCCTACGGTGGCGCGGACACCCTCCTGGGCCGCACGCGAGAGGAAGCCGGTGACCCGGTCGTAGTGCGCCTTGGAGACCAGCGGGCCGATCTCGACGGCGTCGTCCGCGCCTGGCCGGCCGACGACGATCTCTCGGACCTGCGCGGTGAAGAAGGCGACGAACTCGTCGGCGACCGACTCCTCGACCAGGACCCGGCACGCCGCGCCGCACTCCTGTCCGGAGTTGTAGAAGCCGGCGACGCGCAGCGCCTCGGCGGTCGCCTTCAGGTCGGCGTCGGCGAAGACGACGACGGGTGCCTTGCCGCCGAGCTCGAGGTGTACGCGCTTGAGGCTCTCGGCCGCACCGCGTGCCACCGCGCGTCCGCTGCCGACCGATCCGGTCAGGGCGACCATGTCGACCTCCGGGTGCGCGGTCAGGCCGGCACCGACCACGGGGCCGAGGCCGGTGACGACGTTGAGGACGCCCGCGGGGACGATGTCGGCCAGCAGCTCGGCGAGCTTCAGCGTGGACAGCGGGGTCTGCTCCGAGGGCTTGATGACCAGCGTGTTGCCGGCCGCCAGGATCGGCGCGATCTTCCAGGCCGCCATGAGCAGCGGGTAGTTCCACGGGGTCACGACCCCGACCACGCCGATCGGCTCGCGCAGGATGAGGGAGAGGTGGTCCGCGGCGTACTCTCCGGCAGCCATCGAGGTCGTCGCCCGCAGGGCGCCCGCCATGAAGCGGAACGTGTCGACGGTGCCGTCGACGTCGTCCTGGGAGACCGAGAGGGGCTTGCCCGTGTTGGCGGACTCGAGGCGTACGAGGACCTCGGCGTGCTCGGCGATCCGGTCGGCGATCCGGTGGAGCATCTCCGAGCGGGCCTTGGGGAGGAGCGCACCCCACGCCGGCTGGGCGGCCCGCGCGGCGGCGACCGCGCGCTCGACGTCGTCCGCGGTGCCGTTCGCCACCTGGGTGATGACACGCTCGGTCGAGGGGTCCACGACGTCGGTCGTGTCGGCCGCGTCCGACGTCACGAACGAGCCGTCGATGAAGTGTCCGGCCGGCGGGAGGTCCGCGGGAGTGAGCAGGCTGTCGCCGGTGGCACGCTGGACGGTGGCGGGCTTCAGGTCGGTCAGAGTCATCGGATCTCTTTCGTCGTCGGGGAGTGGGGCTGATCACACCGTAGATTGTGATCACAGATCACACAATCGGGTGTCCAGGTACCGGGAGAACCCGGATCTCGAGCTCGAGGAGTCGGTGCGGGTCTGATCCGCCGGGCCGACGATCTCGCCGAAACCACATGCCCGCGTCTGATGGAGTACCGTGAGTGATGTTGAAGGGACGGCTCTGCAAGTCGTCCTGGCCGCACACGATGTCGCGGCTTGTATCTCTTACTCCTGGTTTTCGGTTCGCTGGACATCAGCACAGATGGATGTCTTCAGCGGCCCGGGGCACAGTGTCCCGGGCACCGAACAAAAGGAAAAGATCATGGCTCAGGGCACCGTCAAGTGGTTCAACGCTGACAAGGGCTTCGGCTTCATCGCGCAGGACGGCGGCGGCGAGGACGTGTTCGTTCACTTCTCCGCCATCCAGACCAACGGTTACAAGTCGCTCGACGAGAACCAGAAGGTCGAGTTCGACGTCACGCAGGGCCCCAAGGGCCCGCAGGCCGAGAACGTCCGCGTCTCCTGATTTTCAACGGAGGGGGGCGACCGCCGCAGCGGTCGATGGCCGCCCAGGGGGTGGGGGGGCAAAGCGGGGGGGGCGCCCAAGAAACACATGGG
>NZ_JBHWLY010000001.1:25988-133112 GCF_042730435.1 Nocardioides sp. NPDC059952
TTTTTCCCCGGGCGGGCCCCCCCCGCGGGGGCGGTCGCGCCCCTCCGTGCGTGTGGGGGTCCTACGCGGGTCGTCCGCCGAAGTCCCACTGGTGGACCTCGATCGCCGCGAAGCCAGCGGGGGAGAGGACTTCATGCGCGTCACCTGCGGAGGCGACCTCCACCAGCACTGCCGCTCCGACCACCACGGCTCCGTCATCGGACAGGAGCGGTCCACAGGCGATGAGCTCGTCGCCGTCCGGCAGGTCGATCTCCTTCGTTGTCGGTTCGCAGAACCCGAGGACGAGATACCGGTTGCTGTCTGACCGGCCGTCGCCGTAGTCCCACATGGTGCGACCGAGCGTGTTGCGCCACCGCCGCAGCAGTACGTCACGGTAGGCGCCGGCCTGGTAGCCGGGCTCCTCGAAGGCGAACGCGCGAGCTGCGGTGGCGTCCGGAAGGTCGAGGACGTGCACGCTCCCGGTCAGGGTCTCGTCGCTGGTGAAGGTCGGACCCCGGGCGATCATCGTCGCGGCGAACCGGTCCATGTAGCTCCAATGCTCCTCCACCATCTCGGTGCGCAGCGGCGTCGACCCCGGGCGGTCGCGGTGGTAGCAGAAGAACTCCATGGGCTGAGACTCACCGGCCCGGCCGTCCCGCGCAATCGGTTATCTCAGCGGGTCCGTAGGGTGGGAGCCGAGGAGGGCTGACAGGGTGAGCGATCGCGACCGAAACGAACAGGGCCGGGCGCAACAGGCCCGACCCCGCGACGCGCTCGGCCGCCCTCTGCCCTACGGCCAGGTCGGTGTCGAGCCCATCTCCGAGGAGCCGCTCCCGCCGGCGGAGACCCTGGCCTACGCCCGCGAGCTCCTGGACCAGGGGCGTCCGTTCGCGGCCCATGAGGCGCTCGAGGTCCGGTGGAAGTCGTGCCCGGAGGAGGAGCGCGAGCTGTGGCAGGGCCTCGCCCAGCTGTGCGTCGGCCTGACCCACCACGAGCGTGGCAACGCGGTCGGTGCCTCGCGCCTGATCGAGCGCGCGGCGCGGCGGCTGGCGGCGTACGAGAAGGGTGCGGGTCCGACGTACGGCCTCGACCTCGGTGAGCTGATCGAGTGCTCCCGGGGCAGGGTCCAGGACTCCTGAGCGCTCGGGCGCCAAGACGTCAGCGTCAGGACCATGAGTCCGCCGAGCCGCGGAAGGCGGCCTCGATCCAGTTCGTGAACTCGACGGCGAGGTGCCACTGGTGCTGCTGGACCAGGTGTGACGGGAGCAGCCTGGGAAACTCGACGACCAGGTGGGCGTGGAACCCGGAGTCGGTGTCTCGGAACTGATGCCGCACGCCGCCGATCGGGAGCCCGGACTCGCTGCGCGCGACCCCGGAGGCATCGGCGGTGTAGGTCGGGTCGAGCGGGGTGCGCAGTGACGCCAGGTCCTGATAGTCGATGAGGAATCTCGATGGCAGCGGGCTTCCGCCGGTCGTCTCGATCACCTCTTGTAGCCCCTGGCTCGTCGTCGTGATCAGGAAGTGGTCGGGATTGGCCGCCATCATGCTGCGCTCGTAGTCGGGCCGATCGGTGGCCATGAACCAGTCCACGAAGGCGGCCGTGTCGCCTCCTGTGACATGGAGGTCGCAGACGCTGGTGACACGTCTCCCGCGAGACAACCGGGCCGTCGCTCGACCGGACAGGTCGGAGGCCCGCAATGCCCCGGAGAGGCGGCGCCGGATCTCGTCCGGGCCCAGAGCGAGCTTCGCCTCGGCGAACCTGAGCCGCTGGTGCGCCAGCTCGCCCGGCGGCACGGCGAGCCCGATGCGAGTCGCCGCCTTCGGCAACCGCGCAGCCTCCCATGCGAGCACCTCGGCGCGCGAGACGTCGTGGCCGCTGATGACCGTTCGTACCTCTACTGCCGTCATCGGGGTCTCCCTCCATCGATCAGCCAATAGCAACTATAGTTGCTATAAGATGGCAAGAGTCAGGCACGTACGTCAACTGCACCCGAGAAGGGAAGCCATGGATCCCGCGAAAGAGCGTGTCCCGATCAGGCGACCTGGGGGTCGCGCCGCCGGCGTCGTCGCCCGCGTCCATCAGGCCGCACGGGAGCTCTTGACCGAGGTCGGCTACGAAGCCCTGCAGCTACCCGACGTCGCCGTCCGTGCCGGGGTGAACAAGACGACGGTCTATCGACGCTGGCCGACCAAGCGGGACCTGGTGAGCGACCTGCTCCTCGAGCTCAGCGACCACGACCTCCCTCGAGCAGACACCGGTCATCTCTCAGATGACCTCGTCGCCCTGCTGAAGGACGTCGCCGAGCTGCTTCGAACCCCACTCATGCAGGCGATGATGCGGGCATCCCTGGAAGGCACGATCGACCCGGACGCCCGACAGAGCTTCTGGACCGAACGCATGCATCGCAGCTCGGTGATCATCGAGCGAGCCATCCGCCGAGGTGAGCTGCCGGACGACGCGGATGCCCGATCGATCCTCGAGCACGCCGCCAGCCCGATCTACTTCCGACTGCTGATCACCGGTGAGCCGGTGACCGACGACGACATCCGGCTGTTCGCCGAACGAGCCGTCGAGGCTGCCCGACGAGCTTGACGTACCCCGTCTGCGGCATAGCGTCGGCGCCAGTTGCCGTCGAGGTCGGTGCCGTGCTGTGGTGGAGATATGGGTCGCACGGTCGACGTCGACTACCTGGTGGTGGGAGCCGGCGCCATGGGGATGGCGTTCGCGGACGCCCTGACCGAGCATGCCGACGTACGCGTGGCCCTGGTCGACCGCCGCCACGGCGTCGGCGGACACTGGCTGGAGGCGTACCCGTTCGTCCGTCTGCATCAGTCCTCCGCCTTCTACGGCGTCGCCTCGACCCTGCTCGGCGGCGGGCAGCTGCAGCAGCACGGACCGGAGAAGGGTCTTCAGGAGCGGGCCACCCAGTCGGAGATCTGCGCCTACTACGCCCGGATCCTCGACCGGATGGTCGAGTCCGGGAAGGTCGAGTTCTTCCCGAACTGCGAGTACGCCGGTGACAGCACGGTCGTCTCGCACATCTCGGGGGAGAGCGTCGAGATGCCCGGCGCTCGGATCGTCGACGCCCGCTACCTCGCCCCCAGCATCCCCGCCGAGAAGCCGCCGCCGTTCGGCGTGGCCGACGGCGCCCGGGTGCTGCCGGTCAACGAGCTCGCCCGGCTCGAGGAGGCGCCGAGCCAGTACGTCGTCGTCGGCTCCGGCAAGACCGCGACCGATGCGTGCATCTGGCTGCTGGCGCACGGTGTGGACCCCGACGCGATCTGCTGGGTGCGGCCGCGTGACCCGTGGATGTTCAACCGGGCCGTCGTCCAGCCAGACCCCGCGATCTTCCTCGGCATGGCCGCCGACACGATGCAGGCCGCGGAGCGGTCGACCTCGCTCGAGGACCTGTTCCTCCGGCTGGAGGAGGCCGGCATCATGCTCCGCATCGACCGCACGGTCATGCCGACGATGGCCAAGACGCCGACGCTGGCGACGTGGGAGCTCGAGCAGCTGCGTACGCTCGAGAACGTCGTACGCCGCGGCCACCTCCGCCACGTCGACCGCGGCACCCTCACCTTCGCCGACGGATCCGTCTCCGTTGCCTCCGACGCCCTGGTCGTGCACTGCGCCGCCGACGGCCTGAAGTATCCGCCCCTGGTCCCGGTCTGGCGTCCGGAGGCGATCACCCTGCAGCCGATCCGAGCCGGCTTCCCCTGCTTCGGCGCCGCCGTCGTCGGGTACGTCGAGGCCACCCGTGACTCCGACGCCGAGAAGAACAGGCTCTGCCCACCGAGCCCGCTGCCCGACACGATGGCGACCTGGGCGCGGATGAACGTCCTGGGCACCCAGGCCGCGATGTCGTTCTCGGCCGAGCCGGACGTCAAGGAGTGGACGGACCGCGTCGCGCTCTACCCGGCCCGGGTCCCGCCCGGCCATCCCGCCTCGGCAGCCCTCGACGACGCGCGCGAACGGCTGGCGAAGCACACCAAGCCTGCTCTCGCCAGGCTCGCTGAGCTGGCCGGACCGATCTAGGCCGACGCGAGGGCTCGAGCGGCAGCTCGGGTCACTCGACCGGACTCGATGGCTGATCCCAGCCGCTACCGCGGGTCTCGCGGGATGTTGGTCGTGTCCATCCTGCTGGCTCAGAAGCCGTTGCCGATCTGGTTGCCTTGGTTGGGACCGTCGAATCCCGACGCCCCGGTCGGGTCCTGCTCGCCGTTGCCGCCGTACCGGAGCCAGCGCAGGTCACCGTTCGCGTCGACGAAATAGAAGACGCGCGCGGGTGCCGGCTGTCCCTCGAGGCCGGCGCGGTCGGTCATCCCGCCGAACAGGTGACGTACCGTGCCGAAGCCGTTGCCGATCTGGTTGCCCGAGTTGTTCTCCACGAATCCGTTGGCCCCGGACGGATCGAGCTCACCATTGCCCGTGTAGCGGAACCAGAGCAGGTCGCCGTTGTCCCGGACCGCGAGGAATGCGCCGTCACCGACGCCCACGATGCGGCGGAAGCCGAGGAAGCCGTTGCCGATCTGGTTGCCCTGGTTGGGTCCGGGGAACCCGCGGACCCCGGTGGGGTCGTGCTCACCGTGGCCTTCGTACCGGAACCAGAGCAGATCACCGTTCTCGGCGACGGCGAAGATGGTCGTCGCGGTGGTCTGTCCTTCGCGAGGAGAGACGAACAGGTGGCGGAAGGTGTGGAAGCCGTTGCCGATCACGTTCGCTGGGTTGTTCTCCACGAAGCCGTTGGTCCCGCTGGGGTCGTGCTCGCCCGCCCCGGTGTACCTGAACCAGGTGAGGTCCCCGTTCGGGGCGACAGCGAGAATGATGCCGTTGCCGCCGCCCGCGACATGGAGGAAGTGGTCGAAGCCTCGGCCGATCTGGTTGCCCGAGTTGTTGCCCACGAAGCCGTTGGCGCCGGTCGGGTCCTGCTCGCCGAACCCGTCGTAGCGGAAGTAGCGCAGGGCGCCGTCGTCCTCGACCGTGAAGAAGCGGCCGACGTGGGGACGCGCGACGCCCGGAGGCGCGGTGCCGTTACCGGTGTAGAGGATGTGCCGCATGGGTAGGCCTCCGATCGCTCGCTACCTTCGCTTGTTTGTCAGCGTTTCAGTGGCCGCGCTCGTCGGCATCGCCCAGATGGAGGATCTGCGGTTTCAGCGGTGAGGTCGTGGTCAGGTCGTGGCGGACCCCGTGCGGCCCCGGGTCAGCGACTGCTGGATCTGCCAGGCAGCGAAGGCGACCAGGAGGCCCCCGGCGATACCGACCCATCCGGCGGAACGCACCTCACCTTCCTCGCCGATCGCCTGCCAAGCCGCGATGACGACCCCGAGGTAGTGGACCGCGGTGAGGGTGCCGGCAGAGATCAGGACGGCGGTGGCGAACCGACGCCGGGAGGAGAGAGTGAGGATGCCCATGGCCAGGCAACCGACGGCTGCGGCCGGCTCGAAGATGTACTCGGCGCTCGTGCCTTCCTCGACCTCGGTCCACAACGAGCTGAAGCCGTCGTAGGGGAGGAACAGCGCGAGGGCGGTCAGTCCGGCGCCCGCCATGGCGGACACGAGCCAGACGGGCTCGACAGGACCGCTGTCGTGATCCGGCGGCGACACGCTCAGGCAGGCTCGGCCCGCCACGACAGCTCCTGCTCCGCCGCACACGACGAGGAGACTCAGAGCGACACCGATGCCACCGATGTCCTCGAGGGAGAACTTCACCAGTCCGATGCCGGCGGTGCCCATGAGGACGCCGACGACGATGAACAGTCCGGCTGCGCTGGCGGTGGCCAGCTGTTGACGGCGGAGCCGGCCCGCGGCGAGGAGGAGAGCGAGGGCGGCCAGCGCAACCTCGAACGGCGCGACGACCGCGAACGAGTTCCAGGACGTCGTGGTCTCGGCCAGCAACGGCAACGGAACCGCAGCCAGAAGCCCTACGGCGGCTGCCGACGCGACGGCTGGCACCCACGCGGGTGGCTGGGGCTCGGTAGCCGCAACCGGCCGCGGGCTGTGCTCGGGCTCGCGCGCGAGAGCCGCTTCGGCCGCCGGAGCGGGTGTGTCAGGTGGCGCGACTGTCGGCTGCTCCGGCGGGGCCGGCGTCGGTGGGGGCGGGGCCTCGGCGGGCCGGCGTGCCTGTTCGGCCGACCCTCGTACGACGCGCTGTGCGTCGTGCTCAGCCATCTCGTCCAGGACCGCGCGAGCCGCGGCGGCGCGAGCTGAGTCAGCGTCGTCCAGCAATGCCGCCAGTTCCTCCACGGCACCGAGACGTACGTTGGTGAACGGACTCGAGATGGCGCCACGCAGGTCGGCCAGCAGGTCCACTGGCTCGGGTGGGCGGTTGCTGCGGGCGATGTAGAAGTCGCCCTGCACGTCGAAGACCCACTTGCCCGGAGTCTGCGACGGCGTGACGGTCCGCACCCGGTCGAACGCGAAGTCGTACAGCTCGTCGACCGACACGAAACCATCACGGTCCCGGTCCGCCTCGCCGGTGGCCAGACCCTCGACGAGGGCCGAGGTGAACACCGACGGCTTGCCCTGGCCGGCGAGCTGGTCGCCCTCGAACGAGTACTCCATCGCGCTCGACGCCGTCAGCACGATCCGCCCGCGGCCGTCGAAACGCTCCATGATGTCCATGCGCTCGTCGCCGCGATTCATCATGCCGCGCGCGAACGCGCCGCTGTAGCAGCAGTCCAGGAGCAGCACGATGCGCCGGGATCGACTCTTCGTCATCTGCCTGTTCACGTAGTCGGCGGGCAGGGACGTGGCGTCCAGGTGGTCGACCTCGGTGTCCGGCGTCGCGAAGTAGAGCCTGCCGTCCTCATCCTTCACCCCGTGACACGAAAGATGCAGCAGGAGGAGATCGTCGAGCCCGCGGTCGTCGAAGAAGCTCGAGACCTTGCGCCGGACCACGTGCTCCGGCTCGTTGAGCGACACCTCGACCTCGAAGCCCCCGATCTCGGCGTTCCGGAGGACGCCTGCCAGCTGCTCGGCGTCGGTGGCGGGCGCGCGAAGCCTGCTCAACCGCTGGTCGTGGTAGGTGTCGTTCGCCACCACCAGCGCGCTGCGCCGACCCGTGGTCATGGCACCGGTGAGGAAGCAGGCGGGTCCGCCTCCCCGGACCCGTGCAGGGCTGCGACGAACTCATCGATGAGTCGATCCTGCTGCTCCTGCGAGGCCGAGTCGATCTTGAGTGTCTGGTCGCCGATCGTGAGCTCGACCGCGTGGGCACCGCGAGCCGAGGACATCCACCCCCGTATCGCTCCCACGATGGCGGTCACGGCGACCAGCGGCTCCTGGAAGGCCACGATCAGGACCCCGATCGCCGCGACGTCGACGCCTCGGGTGCCGGCAGGCGCCTCGCCCGCGCTCGCGCGTTCGACGTCATCGACGCCGAGGTCCAGCAGCTCCCGGCGCAGGACCGAGCTCTGCTCGTCGAGACGCTCCACATCAGGATCGTGGATCGTGATGGTCATCTGGCGACCCATCCCCGGCACCTCCCGTCACTCGGACCACCCGGTAACCCTGACGCGCCCGTGAGCATGACAACGCTCATGAATCGCACTCTAGGGCCGTCGTGACGGGCGGGCATCGCTCATCCAGGGGATCGATCGACAACAGCGCGAGTGCCTCTCCGAGAGCCGCCGCAGGGCGTCGGTCACCCCGGGAGAGGACGAAGTCCCCTCGTCGGCCGCGGCGGTGTCGCGTTGTCTGGAAGCACCAGGTCGTCACCCGTTGGACGAGGGGATCCGCCGATGAGCACGGACACGCCGAAATCGAACCCCGCTGGCACCCCGTCAGCACCGCTCCCACCCGCGACCGCGTGGCGTGCGGTGGCTCGCTGTGTCATCGAGTCAGCGCGGATGCTGGCCACCCGGGTCGTGCACTGGCCGCGCGTCAACGTCGGCCGCCGACTGCGGTTCGCGGACGGGACCACGGGTGAGGTGTACCGAGAGACAGCGGTCGCACGGGAACCTGTCGAGCCGTGCCTGCTGGTCGTGTGCTTCCGGCTCCGACGGGTCCGCGGCCGTGGACACACGCTGTTCCGGTGGGAGAGCTGGCTGAACACCCCGCTGTTCGTGGGGTTCCCGGGATTCGTCTCCAAGCTCTGGCTGGCCGACGACGAGCAGGGTCGCTACCGCGGTGTCTACGAGTGGGACGGAGCCGACCGGGCCGAGCACTACGCCCGGTCGCTGTGGCGCGTGCTCGCCCTCGTGAGCGAGCCACGGTCGATCGACTTCCGGGTCGTGCCCGGGCTGCACCGCGACGAGGTCCTCGCCGACCCCGCCCTGCTCGATGGCCCCTCGGCCTCCGACTGGTGGCGCCTGATCGGTACGTCCTGAACAGCGATCAGGCGAGCACGTCCTTCAACCGCGCGGCGAAGGCGTCCGGGTGGTCCACGAAACCCGTGTGGTCACCGGGGAACCGCAGGGCGGTGAGTCCGAGTCGCCCAGCGAGCGCCTCGGTCGTACGCTCGCACAGCTGTCCTGCCGACTCCTCGCCGATGCCGAGGACGATCCGCGGTCCGCGGCGCAGCGCTTCCACGTCCGGCTCCCATCGCACGGTGGCCGGCAGTTCCTCGGCGTACCACAACGCCTCCTCCGCCAGGGCACTCGCGCTGCGCTCGCCGCCGAACATGGCCTCGAGCATGCCGTCCGGCACGACGAGGCCTGCTTGCGCGAAGAACATGCCCCACGCGCCGATCACGTCCCCGTCGGCGTAACGGCGCCTCATCGTGTCCGTGAGCACGCGCTGCTCCTCCCGGTCGTCGAGGAGCTCCAGCAGAGGAGGCTCGTGCGCCACGATCGCCGTGGCGAGCTCGGGATGACGCTGGGCGAAGGCGAGGGCCGTCACGGCACCGCCGCTGGACCCGAGGATCGCGACAGGTCCGAGGCCCGTGCGACGTACGAGCTCGGCGAGATCGTCGGCGCGCTGCTCGGGTGTGGAGCCGACGGATCGATCGGCCAGGACGCTCCCGCCGTGGCCTCGCGGGTCGTGGGTGAGGACGGTGTGGTCGGCGGCCAGTGCCTCGGCGAGCGGGGCGAACTCCTCGGCGGTCATCGGCGATCCGACGAGCGCGATGGCGGGCCCGGATCCGCGGAGCTCGTAGTGCAGGCGGGTATCGGGCAGGTCGATCAGGGTGGGTGCGTACATGGACATTCCTCTTCGTTGGGTGCGGAGTCATTCCGCTCGGGTGGATGAGACGGGAAGAACGGGCAGGTCGAACGTGACAGCGGCGGCTCGGGCCGGCGCCAGGCGCAGGAGCCGGGAGACGAGGGGCGGCGCGGCCGCAGCGAGCAGGACCGTGAGCACAGCGGGGAGCACCATCGCGCCGGCGAGCCCCACCCCGGCGGCGAGCCCGCCGATGAGGACCGGCCCCACGAACCCGCCGAGGTAGCCGAGCGTGGTGACGAGCGAGAGCCGCCGCGGGTCGATCCGGGTGGCGCCCAGGCTGCCGATCACGATCGGCCAGACGAGGGCCGTGCCGGCGCCGGCGAGCGCCCATCCGCCGGTGGCGACCACGACCCGCGCACCCTCGGGGACGGTGGGCGAGAGGAGGACGAGTACGAACCCGAGCAACGTCACCCCGGCGGCCGCCGCCACCAGGATCGGTGCGGCGACCAGGTCGCGCAGACGGTCTCCGGCGAAGCGGACCGCGGTCATCGCGGCGAAGAAGACGGCGTACATCGTCGCTCCGGCGGCCGGTTCCGCGCCGAGGACGCGAGTGGTGTGGATCCCCGCCCAGTCGGTGGCCGCACCTTCCACGACGAAGGCGGCGGCGGCCACGGCACCGGCGCCGACGAGAACGGGGGTCGCTGCGCGGGTCCGCCCCGCAGAAGCCGCCGCGTCCGGATCCGCGGCGTCGCCAGGGTCGGTGCCGGTGCGGCCGACCGGAAGCCGCAGGCTCAGCAGAGTGAGCATGGCGCCGGCACTCAGCGCGACGGCGGGCAGGAGCAGCAGGCTGTCCCCGCCGGCGCGCAGCACCGCCGCCAGTGCCGAGGAACCCAGGACGGCGCCGAGCGTCCAGCATCCGTGCATCCGGGCGATCACGGGTCGTCGCGCTGCGCGCTCGGCGACCGTCGCCTGCGAGGTGAGCCCGACGTTGATGGCGCCGCAGCAGAGGCCGAAGACGCAGGCGAGCGCGATCATCGGCTCGGCGGCGGGCATCGCACCGATCGCGGCGAGGAGGAGCGCTGCCGTGGGGAGGGCGACGCGGAGCACGGCGGCGTCGCTCCAGCGGTGGGCGAGGTGTCCCGCCAGCGGCATCGCGATCGCCGCGCCCAGGGCGAGGGCGAGGAGCAGGAGTCCGAGTCGTGTGGGGCCGAGATCGACGCGGGCGTCGAGGACGGGAAGCCCCGCGCCCCAGACCGCGACGAGCATGCCCACCCCGCCGTGCAGCGCAGTGATCACGCGCGTGCTTTCCCCAGACGTTGACATGCCTCCAGGTTCCCCGCGGCTCCGGACGCGCGTCCAACACCGGTGTAGCGCCGATCGACGCACTTGTGTTGTCAATCCGCTGTCGCCCGGTTCGCCGACCGGACACAATGGCCCGGTGACGGGCGACCTCGAGATCAGGCTCCTGCGCCGTTTCGTGGCGGTCGCGGAGGAGCTGCACTTCGGGCGTGCGGCCGACCGGCTCTTCATCGCCCAGCAGGCGCTCAGCCGAGACGTACGCCGGCTCGAGGACGCCGCGGGCGTCCGCCTCCTCGACCGCTCCTCGCGCCGCGTCGCACTCACGCCGGAGGGCCGGCGTCTCCTGGACCGAGCGCGCGAGCTCATCGCGCTGCACGACCGTGCCGTACGCGACCTGCGTGCCGATACCGGCACCCTGGTCATCGACGCCGTCGCGCCGGGAACGACGCCGGCCCGCGTGCTGGACGCGGCCCGGCGAGCAGCCCCTGACATCGAGTTCATCGTCCGCTACGGCGGCGGGTCCGCGGACACGGTGGTCGGGGCCGACGTCGGCTTCGGCGCCACCCCGCAGGGCGCCTCGGCCCCGCGCCGGCAGGCGGTACGTCATGAGCGGATCCTCGTGCTGATCCCGGAGGACCACGAGCTCACCGCGCTCGACGCGGTCCCGCTCGAGGCCCTCCGGACGGCCCAGGTGTGCACGCGCTCCGGCGACCACGTCACTCCGGCATGGGCCCGCGCGATGGGTCAGCTCCTCGCGCCGTTCGGTGTGGACCCGACGGACGGGCATCCCCACGTCCTCGGCGGTGCCGAGCTGGGCGCGCACCTACGGCTACACGGTGCGCCGGGCCTGGCCTTGGAGAGCCAGCCGCCGGTCGAGGGCATCGTCATGCGTCCGCTCGTCGAGCCCGTCGCGCTGTTCCCCTGGACGATGCGCTGGCGTGCGGATCTCGACCACCCCGGCCTCGAGGTGCTGAGGCGCAGCGCGCGCGAGCTGTCCGAGGCGCAGGGCTGGACCACGGTGCCCGACGGCGCCTTGCTCCTGAGCTCCTGATCGCCGCAAGGTGCTGCGCTGGTGCCACACCCCGCACGGGTATCAGCGGTCGGCGGCCGTACCTCCTATCTCTTAGGAGGTGTTGATCATGTTGATGAGTCGTTCACTCCTCGCTGTCATCGCCAGTGCACTGCTGCTTCTCGCTGCCTGCGGCTCGACCGACGAAGGGTCAGAGGTGGACCCGACCGATGCGAGCTCTGCGACGAACGGGCAGGTGGATCCTGATCCCGACGATCCGACCGATCCCGACGATCCGGTGGTGGCCGTACCGACGCTCCCGATCGGCGGCGGGTCCTACCCGCTCGACGGCACACCCGGCGTGGTCTGCGCCGATGTCAGCTGGCTCTGGCCGAGCGACGACCCGACGGTTCCCGAGGGCGTTTCGGTCCTGGTCACCGGCTATGTCGTCGATCCAGCGGTCTTCGAACCGGCGGACGCGGAGTGCGACGGTGAGTCCTGTCTGGACGGATTCGCCTTCACCGCCGACTCGCTGAACTGCAAGGTCGCGATGCTCTCCCTGGTTCCGTGGACCGATGAGCAGGAGGGCGAGGACGCCGTGCTTCGGCTCAGCGGCGAGATGACCTGCTCGGACGAGCCCTGCGTGCTCGAGGACGCCGAGGGTGGCGACACCGAGGTGTCCTTGGATGCGCCGGAGGTCGAGACCGAGCCCACCGAGTCGGAGTCGACGGACGCCACGTACTCGAGCGAATCAGGCTGAGTCATGCCCGAGACGCCGCCGTCGGGGGTCGATCGCTGGGTGAGCCTGGCGACGAGCTTCGTCGCGCCGGTGACCGTGATCAGCGGGGTCCTCTTCTACTTCGGGTACGTCGCCGCCCGTGCCCAGTACGACTACTTCGGCCTCGACGTCGACGTCATCGGACTCAGCACCCGCGCGTACGTCATGCGCAGCCCGCAGCCGCTGCTGACCCCGATGCTGATCCTGGTGCTGGGCGGCGTCGCGGTCGTGGCCTTCCATCATTGGGTCCGCCGACATGCCACGAAGACCTGGTTCCGCACGCTGGTCGCGGCCGTCCTCACCACCGGGCTGGTCCTCCTGGCGGCCGGAACGATGCTGCTGGCGGGGTTCACCCTCGTCGGCGGCTGGGCCTACTACTCACTGGTGACGCCGGTCCTGCTCGGTGGCGGTGCGGCGCTGGTGGCGTACGCCCTGCGGTTGCGGTCGGGCGGCAGGCTCGAACCGCGCATCGTGCTGCTCTGGGTCGGCGTGGCCGCCTGCGTGATCTGGGCGACGGCCACGACCGCGCAGTGGACCGGTCGTGGCCTGGCGATGGAGCAGGCCCGCAACCTGCGCAGCCTGCCCAGCGTCGTCCTCGACACCCGGGAGCGGCTCTACATCCCGGCCGGCGCCGGCGTCCAGGAGGCCGTACGAGCCGATGCCGGTGAGGACGAGTACCGCTTCCGCTACTGGCGGCTGCGGCTGCTGATCCAGGGCGAGGACCGGATGTTCTTGGTGCCCGACACGTGGAGCGCCGGCGGCACCACCATCATGGTCCGCCTCGACGACGACGTACGGGTCCAGTTCCAGTTCCGGAACTCCCCGCCGGACTGATCGCCATGCGCCTCCACCAGCTCCGCGCGCGGCGCCAGTACCGGATCTTGAGTAGTTGGCTCGCGCTACCGACGCACCGAGCAGGGATCTCTCTAGACCTGTCGCATACGGTCGCGCGGGTCCAGACCGACCCAGTTCCATCCTGTGGAGGGGATGTCCATGACTCAGGGCGATGACACCGAGACCGGAAGCACGGACTGGGCGCGCACGAAGGCCTATCTGCAGAGCGACCCGACCAAGTGGAACAGCCTCTCCTGGATCACCGCACGCTCCCTCGTCGACTCGGTCAACGACATCTTGGGGCGAGGTACGCAGGGGCTCGTCGAGAACCTGCGGGCGCACTGGACGAAGAAGGACGAGGACCTGGCGATCCGCCGCCCGGGGGTCTCGAGGTTCCTGGTCATCGGCGACACCGGCGAGCAGGACCCGTCCCAGTACGTGGTCGCGCCCGCCCTGGCCAGAGCCGCGGCCGAGCGCGTGGACCGGCATGGGCGCGTGGTGCAACGACAAGCCGGCTTCGTGCTCGTCCTGAGCGACGTGATCTACCCGTCGGGCAACGTCAACGACTACGTGGACGGTTTCTACAAGCCGTACCGGGCGAACCGGGTGCAGGGCCTGCGGGCGCCGGTCGAGGTGCGGGACAGGTTCGCGCTTCCCGAGAGCGTCCCGGTCTACGCGATCCCGGGCAACCACGACTGGTACGACGGCCTCTACGGCTTCGCCCACCAGTTCCTGTACGCGGCGAACGAGCCGCCGACCTGGCCCAGCGATCTCCTGGCGCCGTCGTTCGACGACACGCTCGGGGCAAGGCAGCTGATCCGGGACCGTTTCGGCCGCGGCATGTGGCGTACCCCCAGCGAACCGGCCGGCACCGCCGCGCCGGCGCGGTGGGGAGAGCCGGCCGACGAGGGCCGACCGGCACCAGAGGCCCGGCTGCAGCCCGGGCCGTACTTCGTCATCGAGACCGAGCACGTGGACCTGGTGTGCATCGACACCGGCATCGACGGGAGGATCGACGGGCCGCAGTTCGACTGGCTGAGCTCGCTGCGTGGTGATATTCCGAAGATCCTCATGACCGGCAAGCCGCTGCTCGTCAACGGTGAGCGCCGCACGTGCGAGGTCTCCGGACGACCCGGCAAGAGCGTCAACGACGTGGTGGCCGAGACCAAGCGCCGCTACGTCGCGACGCTGGGCGGTGACACGCACAACTTCCAGCTCTACGACCCGCAGAGCGAGGGCAGCTCGCGCGACGGTCTGTGGCACTTCGTCAGCGGTGGCGGCGGCGCGTACACCCACGCCACCCACCCCATCCGGACGGCCATCTCGGATGCCCGAGCCGATCTGCGATTTCGGCCGACCAAGCTCTTCCCGCGCTCGGCCGAGTCGCTGTCGTACTTCGCCCAGCAGCTGGTCCCCAGCATCTGGCGGCTGCTGTTGAACGTCGTGCTGTTCGGAGTCGGCGTGGCCCTGGGCCCGTGGCTCGCCGGCGCCGGGGGAGTGGCCATCGCGGCGATGATGGTGCTGATGCTGCTGCACCAGCTGCCGCAACGTCCCGGCCGCAGCCGCTTCGTACGCCGCCTGCTCCTGTGTCTTGAAGCGCTGGTCATGGGCGTGTTGGCCTCGCTGTTCCTGCACCAGTACCTGCCTGATGCGTCCGGAGCGCTGCTGATGCTCTACGGGTCGTGCACGCTGTGGATCTGCCTCAACGCCTGGTGCATGCGCTGGTCGAGATGGTGGAGCCCTGTCGAGACGGTCTCCCGTTGGCATCACGTCGCGTTCGGGTGCGTGCTGGCAGCTCTCGTGGTCCTGGCTCTGGTGCCCTGGGCCTTGGCGGGAGGAGGCTCGGACGACGGACGTACGGTGCCCTGGCTCCTGGTCCTCGCGGTCGGCATCTACGCCATCGTGGGGGTCGTCGGATGGCGCAGACGGATCGTCACCACCGTGAACGGTGCGAAAGCAGCGAGCTGGCTCGAGCGCTCGGTCGTATGGGCCGTGCTCGCGCAGGCGGCCGTCGTGTTCGGCGAGATGTTGCGCGTGCTGAGCGGCGAGGGCCGGACCCTGCTGTTCTTCAGCGGCCTGCTCGGACTCGTGCCGTTGGCGGTGATCGCGGTGGTGGTGCTCGCGGCGCTGCTGGCCCCGGACCTCCTGACCCGCCACCTGCGAGACGATCCCGTACGCCGGGCGCAGGCCTGGCTCAGCTGGCGACGTTGGATGGTTCAGCCCCTCGTGTTCCTTGCCGCGCCCGTGACGCTGGTGCTCTGGGCGTGGGCCGCCGGAGCCGCCGACTCGGACTGGATGCGAGCCGCCTTCGCCCTGCCGACGCTCATCACGGTGACCGCGATCGGCCTGCTGGTCATCGACTGGGTACGCCGGGAGCACGAGCTCCTGTACGCGCCGCTAGCGGTCATCACTGTCCTGGCCCTCGGGGGCCTCGTGCTGGGAGCGGCGGAGCCGGGCCTGCTCGACGTTCTGGGCTTCGAGGAGCCCGGCCGCCTCGCCGACGACCTCAGGACGTGGTGGCCGGCCGTGGCGGTCGGCGGCGCCCTCTTCACCGTCGTCGCGGTAGGCGCGGCTGTCGTCCTCGCCCACCTGGTGTTCCTCGGCGCCTACTCGCTGATCGCGGACCCCAAGGCATGGGTGAGCCCCCGCTACCGCCCGGGTGGCCCGACTCCCTTCGATTTCATCAGCGAGGCGGACGCGGCGTCCATCATCGAGGCCGAGCAGGAGGAGATGGGTGGCGAACCCGCCGTCGTCGAGGGCGTCGACCGACGCACCAGACGTCGCGCGCAGATCGCCTTCCCCGGCCTGAACCCGCCCTTCGGCCCGATCCAGAGGTTCGTCTCCGAGATCTACTCGCTCGACGAGCCACCGTTCTTCAAGCACTTCCTCGAGTTCGAGACCTCACCCACCGAGGTCGTCGTCAAGATCCACCGCGTCCGCGGCGACCAGCCGGTCGAGATCGAAGAGGTGGCGAGGATCAGCCTCACCGACCCGGCCCTGCACGTGACTGACCGCACCCAGCCGCGCGCGACGCGAACATCGGAGAGGTAGGCACGTACGCCGAGCGTGGCCGGGCGGAGGTCGTCCTCACGCCATCTCGGGGACGTGCAGGTGTGCGTAGGCGAGGTCGAACTCGTGCACGTCGAGGATCTCGCCGCTCGCCTCGCCGGCCGCCCGGGCGCGCATGTCGTCGGCCGCCGTGCGGCTGGCTACCATCGCTTCGCGGGTCTCCCAGGCCGTGGTCGCGCAGCCCAGGCCGGTCGACCGGTTCACGAGCAGGCTGGCGCTGCAGAATCCGGGAGTCTGCTCGAGCTCGGGAAGGATCCCGGCGCGGAAGATCTCCGTCATGGCGTCGTGGTCACCCTGCAGCCAGCTGGCTCGGCAGCACTCGCCGTGGTGGGTGCGGTGCATGACCTCGATCTCCCACTCGTCGACCTGCATGGAGCCGCCCAGGATGTCTCGGCCGCGGTCGCGGAGCGGGCGAAGCTGCTCGTCACTGGCGAGCATGGTCGCCTCGTTCTCCCATGAGCTGGTTGCGATGCAGTATCCGGTCTCGCGGTCGACCAGCATCGAGAGACCGCGACAGCCCTCGATCTGGTCGAGCATGGGCCCGACCTCGGTCTTGATGAACGTGATGCCCGCGTCGATGTTGCCGGGCCTGCCTTGGAACGTGGTGGAACGCGCGTACACGGCCCACTCCTCTCGGACGGGGCAGCGCCCGGTCCGGCACTGCCGGTTAATCCCTGCCTACGCCTTCTGGCGCGGGGAAGCAATCCCCCATTTGGTCGTTCCTGGCATCGATGCCCTAGGAGGAAGCGGCGCGATCGTGGCGTCATGGCGCCCTCCAGGTGGGAGCTCGGACGCTGGCTACCTGGAGGGCGTAGGTGGGATCCTGGAAACGTGCCAGAACGTACGGCAGCCGACGATGTTGGACGGGGGAGCGTGGCCCGCCTCGGAGGGGTGGCGGCGCTCATTGGTGGGCTGGCATGGACGGTGAAGGGCACCGTGATCCTTATCAGAGGTGACCAGCCGCCCCTGCTCTTCGAGGTCGCTCCCATGCTGTTTGGTGTCGCATTGCTGAGCGTCGCGTACTCGACCTTGCGGCCGAGCCGACGGCGCGCGGCCGCTTTGGGCCTCGCTGCGGTGTCTGCCATCGCCGGCGTCGTGGCGCTTGCCAGCGAGCTTGTCGGCGAGGTGGTGGGTATGGCGCTGGCGATCTCTTCCATCGCGTTGTTGATCGGGCTGCTGCTGCTCCCACGGCGCGGCCAACGACCTGCTCCGCTCGCGTGGTGGATCGGCGCGACCACGCTCCCTGCCCTGTTGGTCGGAGGGCTCCTGTCCGAGCTTGACGAGCGGCTGCTGGAGGTTCCGCTCACCTGTCTTGGCGTGGCCTGGACTGTTCTCGGATGGACAGCATTGAGCACAAGGTCGACACGAGGTCGTCGTAAGTCTCGGGTGCGGGCGCACCCACCCACTCCCGCATGTCCCGCTCGCGGCGGTGCGACGCGCGGCCGCCCCCTTTCGTAGGTGGTCCTGCTGCTGGCCGCAGGAGGCGTAACAATGTGCGGGTGGCCATATACGTGGAACTCCGCGACGAAGCCGGGTGCACCGTCCTGGGACTACCTGACCCTTCCGGTGGAACCTTCGACGCGGCCGGCGACTTTGACCGCTTCGTCGACCAACCGCCCTATGGTCAAGTAGCCGGCGGCATCCCGATCCTGGAATCCGTGGACCCAAATGACGACACGATCATGCCGTTCGGGGTCATGGCGGGCCTGATAGCCGACTGCGTTCGTGCCACGGCGGTCGCGCACGTCGGGCCGGAGAGGCGCGGCCTTCTACGCCTTCGGGTGTTGGCTGAGGAGTGTTCGAGGCGACCGGGATCTACCCTCGTCTGGATCGGAGATTGAACTGGCGCATTGGCTTCCCGACCGCGGGTCTTCCGCGTTGCCGAGACGATAAGCGGCGAATTGACGCACTCTTGAACGGCAGCGATTCCCGGCTGAGCCGTGCACCTACGACGTGCCGCGGTCGGCGAAGGTTTCTTGGCGGTCTCGTCTGTAACTACGCCGCGTCGTCGTCGGTGAAGTGACCTCGCACCGTTGAGTCATGTTCGATGATGAGGTCGACAGCTTCCCAGAACCCCGCGAGCCAAGGATGAGCGAGCGCCTCGTCGCGCGAGAGCTTGTGGCCGCGATAGCCAACGTTCGGGCCAGCGCTCCCACCCTGAACGAGTGAGCAGGCGAGGCCATGGCCCTCGATCCAGCCGTAGCGGCAGCCGAAAGTGACTCGATCCGGGCTCGGCGAAGTCGGGTGGTCAGGGTCCCAGTCGTTGTCGAGTATGACGTCGATGTACGCCTCGTGCACGCCGTTGTGGTGGACGCAGTCGGCGAAGTAGATCGCGAACGCGCCGCGCTCGTCATGGTTGATGAAGCCACAGATCCGCTCGTGGAGATCGCCGTGCTCGCAGGTAAAGGTCGTAACATCTCGGTCGGGGTCAAGCTGCAGCGCCATGCGCGAAGCATAGGGGTCTAATCACGCCTCCCAGTTCAGAGGCCGAAACTTTCGGGGCGAACTTGACCTGCCCTCGCTGAAGGGTCAGGCGCCGGCGACGTAGGCGGTGAGGGAATGGATTCTGTGTCGGTCGAGGTTGCCGCGCAAGCGCAGCCTGGGGTGTCGTCGCCATGCCTCTGCCTGCGGTCGTTCGAACCGTACGCGACGCCGATTCTGCGTAGGACGGAGTTGGCGGAAGTCGCGAGCCCCGCAAGTCCCAGCCTGATGCTCGTCCCAGAGCAGACAGGCCGCGCTGTGACACTTAAGCGGTGGTTATGACGCGGGACCCTTTTGTCAGCCGGGGTTGCACGCCAGATCAAAGTTCGATGCGTAATGGCAAGATGACTACATGGCATCGGACTCCCGGATGGTGGCATTGGGTTTCGGAAAGTTCGCGCGCGCCGACCGTATCTTCGCCCTGGAGCGCATCACTGGGGAGGAACGCGGTGATGGCCATCGCACTCGAGTCTGGATCGACGGGGTCACCGACCCCTTGATCGCGTCCAGGACCGAGATCACGATCCTTCGCGATATGGGCCAGGAGTCCGCGGTCACCGCACCCGAGCTCGACGAGGCAATGGACCTCGCCGCGCGTCTGGCGGCTGCAGCTGAGGAGGGTCGGGTGGACCTGAGCGATCTGGGTCGTCGTGCGCGACGCCTCCTCGCCGCGACGACGCCATAGCAAAGGGAGACCTCGACTGCCCGCCCCTTCGGTGAGTGACCCATCGCGGCGATGTAGCGCGCTCGCGGCGAAGCGACGCGAGGTCGAATCTACGCCCGGAGCGTCGGCTAGTGATGGCCCTGACGCTCAGGCGAGGCACGCCGTCATGCGAATCGAGACGAGTAGTCCTGGTATTTCGGCTCCCAGCTTGGCCGCGTAGCGGGTTGGTGGATCAGCCAGGAACCAGCGAGCGTATTCCTCGTTCATCCCTGCGAAGTCCCCTGGGTCGGTCAGCAGCACGCCCACCTCAACGACGTCGTCGAGCGTCGCACCGGCCTCCCGCAGGATGGCCTCGCAGTTCGCCAGTGCCTGGCGGGTCTGAACCTGGATGCTGTCGCCGGCCAGTCGACCCGTGCTCGGGTCGATTCCGGTGGTTCCCGAGATGAACACCTGGGAACCGGCTTTGACTCCCTGGCTGAAAAGCGGCGAGCTTGGTGCATTTGGTGTCGTGATGATCTGACGCGGCATCTCGGAACCTCCAGTTCTGATAGTCCGATCAAGTAGATGTGCCGAGAAACGGTCCTTCGGCTAAAGCGTTCGTACGCGCCCGACAGGCGGCGGAAGGCAGCGTGCCCTGGGCATCGCGTTCATCGAGCTACTTGGACAAAGTTCCGCGCCGCCCGGACCAGATCGTCGGTGACACTCGCTTTCACACTGCTGCGGAAGCGGGCGAGCTCATCCTGTAGCGCAGCCGGTGCTGGCGTTTCGGTGGTCAGCTCCTGGAACAACGGCCCGCATTGAAGGCCGGCACCCAGCATCGCGTCGGCCAGCAGGTAGTCGAGGTCAACGTTTGGGTCTTGCGTGTTCGCGATGGTCACGCCGACTTCCTCGGCGCATGCCGACACGCGCTGGGCGGCAGCGATGCCTGGACTGGTCAGCCTGGATCGGACGTAACCGACCAGCTTGTCCAGTGCGTACGCGGTGGCGAGCTCGGTCAGCGGTAAGCCCACAGTCGCTGATGCTGGAGAACCGTTCACCACCACCCAGCCACCCGGAGGGATCAGCCACCCATCCGATGTGTCGGAGCTGGCAACGATCTCGTTGTAGATCATGCTCTCGAAGGAGCCGGTCTCGGTCTGGCCCCACGATGTGAGGGCGGAACTGACACCCGGACCGATTCTGAGGAAGACCGCCGACACGTTGATGACTAGCACCGTGTTCTGCCCAATGTCGTGGCACACCTTGATGCTCGAGGCTGTCCAGTCCTGCGGGACGTACAGCTGGGGGAGTTCCTGGCTGGGGCATTGAATGCCCTCTGGTGGAGCGCTAGGGGGAGATGACTCGTCCTCCACCGATGTCGCGGACATTGGCGGAGGGTTGGGGGCGTCGCTGCCCTGAGCGTCGACCGAGCCGCAGCCGGCCGAGGTGAGCACTGCGATCGCGACCACTGTCGCGATGCCGACTGATCGCCTCCGCGCCATCGGGCACCCCTTCCCCGTTCGACGCTAGTGGTTTCCGTCGGGAGCAGTTGGGTCTGAGGTGGCCTTCATCATTCTCGGGGAGTGGGCGACGCCAGCGAGCCACAAGTCTCGTGTACCCGAGCGGAATGAGGCTTGTCCTGAGTCCGGAGCCGACTCGCGGCGGAATGCCGCGACACCCCTGCATGGGTTTCTCCACGGCGACGGTGTGGCTTGCAGGAGCCGAGAGGTCAGTCGCCGTCGTCGGTCAGGGTGGTGGAGGGAAGCCAGTCGGCGCCGAGGAGCTGGGCGACGCCGGTGAGGCCGGTGGTGTCGCCTCCCACCGTGTCAGAGGCGGCAGCGATCCGCTCGACCATCACCCTGCCGACCTGCTCCTCGACGGTGCCCTCGGCGTAGGCGATGTGCCACGGCGAGAGCTGGTGGTCGCGGTGGGTGCGGCCGGTCACCTGCCGCCCCGCGATGCCTGAGAAGCGGGCCTGGTGGAAGACGCCGACCCGCGGCTCGCTGCTGGCCCGGCGACCGTCGGCGAGGGTTTCGCCGGCGTGCAGGCTGATCGAGGCGACAGTGGTGAAGACGCAGACCTTCGCCTGTCCGGTCTGGAACCGGAGCCGCTCGGCCTCTGCGTCGAACCGGTCGCGGCCGTAGATCGTGGCGACTTCGAGGCCGGAGTCACGCAGTCGGTCGGCGATCGGGTCGGCGGCGGTCGCGACGAACTCGACCGAGCACGCCACCTGTCGCTCGGCCTCGACCTGCTGGACGATCCAGGCGACCGTGGAGTCGACGCGGATCAGCCCGGCCTTCTGTCGGAAGCGCAGCAGCGCTGCGCGCCCCTTTGCGACATTGCGGCCACGCCGGGCGATGTCCATCTCGCGGCAGAACTCTCCCCATTCGGCCTCGTACGCCGTCCGCTCCGACGGCGTGAGTGCCACCGGCATGCCGGAGATCGGCACCGGTCCCCATGGTGCCGCGCGGTGCAGCATCGCGGGCGGTCGCTCGTCCTCGAGCCAGCCGCGTACCAGCTTGAGGTCGGCGGCGCGCCGCGCCGGGTCGGCGGTCCAGGTTGCGCCGTAGCGTCCCCGCTCGACCCCGATCCCGTTGCGCTCGAGCGCGGTGGCGAACGTGGCGCCGGGCTGGGTCGCGGAGGTCCACTCCTGCATCGGCTCGCCGAGGACCTGCGCATAGGCCGGGGCGAGGTAGGGCAGGTCGAGCGGCGTGTGCCCGGGTGTCGCGGTCGTCGCGATGACGAAGGGGGCTTTGTCGTGCGGCCGCCCGTGGCCCGAGATCCGCGCCCAGAGCTTCCACCGCTTCGTCGTCGTACGTCGCAGCGCGTGCGCCTCGTCCGCGATGATCACGTCCCACGCGTGATCCTTGACCTTCTCCAGGCGGTCCCACGTGATCACGACCCATTCGAGACCGCCGTCGCCAAGCGCGGCGATCGTGCGGCACCAGTGGCCGATCGTGATCGCGGCAGGGCGGTCGGCCACGACCAGCACCCGTCGCGCACCGCGGAGGTCGCCCACCGCTGTCGCCCCGAGGACCGCGGAGATCGTCTTGCCCACGCCGGGCTCGTCGGCGAGCAGGAACTGCCGTCCGCCTGCCGCAGCACGCGCCGCGATAGCGTCAGCAGCCTCGTACTGGATCTGCCGCGGCTCGAGCGCGTCGGTCGGCTCGAGGCTCCGTGTCGGCATGTTGGGATTGAGGGTGCTCTCGATGAACCGACCGAGCGTGTACGGACGCGGCGCGTAGGGCGCGAGGTGCGCCGGCAGCGCGCGCCCGACGTACAGGTGGGTCTTGACTCCTGGGTGCCACGCGGCGCCTTCGACCTGGGTGCCGTAAGGAACGTCGAGCACCCACAGCCGCTCGCCCGGACCGACGGCGGGCAGCGGCCGGTCCGGTTGCCGCGTTCCGCTACGGCGCGTACGCCCGCCGCGGCGACGAGCACTGGATCGTCGAGGACTGGCCACCCCTCGACGCTATCGGGGTCTCCCTCCATGTGCGGAGATGGCTCGCCCACGTCGGTCGGCGAGTCGACCCGCTGCTCACCTTCGGCGGCGGGGGTTGTTCGTACGCGCGGTGGCCGGTGCGCTGCGGGGATCCTCCGGCCAGGCGTGCTTGGGATAGCGCCCGCGCAGATCAGCACGAACGCCGGGGTAGCCGTTGTCCCAGAAGGACTCCAGGTCTGCGGTGACGGCTGCCGGGCGTCGCGCGGGGGAGAGCAGATGCAGCAGGAGCGGGACCCGGCCGTCCGCGAGGGCCGGCGCTTCGGTCCAGCCGAAGACCTCTTGGATGCGCACAGCGAGCACCGGTTGTTCGGCGGAGTAGTCGATCCGCACGCTCGACCCGCTGGGGACCTGAACTCGCTCGGGAGCCAGATCGTCGAGCCTGCCTGCCTGCGGCCACGGCACCATCGCCCGTAGCGCGGTAGCCACGTCGACGCGACGAAGATCCTGGGCCGAGCGAACTCGCGCCAGCTGGGGCCCGAGCCACGACTGGAGGTTCTGCGTCAGTGCCGCGTCGCTCACATCGGGCCACGGGTCACCGAGCGCACGGTGCAGGAAGTCGAGGCGGTCGCGCAGCGCCGTGGCCGCATCCGACCAGGCGAAGAGAGCGATTCCCTCCCTCGCCACTGCCTCTCGGATCGCGTCGGCCACGGCCTGCGCGGGTGGATCGCCGAGCGGGACGGAGCGGAGCTCGATCGCGCCCAGCAGCGTACGTCGGCGAGCCAGCACCCGCCCTTCGGTCCAGGTGACCTCGTCCACCTCGGTCCACAGGGACCCGGCCGCCTCCAGCGCGAGGTCCTCGGTGAGCGGGGCCGCCGATCGGATCCGGGCTTCACGCTGCCCGGGCCGTCGCTCCGCGTCTCCGACCGCGAGCCACTCCATTCCGACCAAGGGCCCCGGGGCACGCGGATCGAGCGCCGCACCCGTTCCGGACGTCATCAAGTAGCTCGAGGCACTCGCACGCTTGCGCGCAATCCGGTCCGGATGCGCCAGGGCCACCACCAGCCCCACCGCCACGTCATCGGTGAGTGCTCGGGCTGCCTGGGAATGGTCCGACGCGTTGCTCCGTCCGCCTGCGGTGCCCTGCTTCTCGACGATCGTCTCCAGGCGGGTGGCCTGGCTGCGCCACGAGCCCGCACGCTGGTTGCCTCGGAGCGACCGGAGCGCGGCAACCAGGTCGCCGCCGGGGGCGCGTACGTCCTCGCTCAGCATCGCGACCACCTCTGAGGCGCGCTTGGCTCCGACGAGACCAGCCCCGTCGATGAGGGCACGCGCCAGCCTGGGGTCGGTCGGCACGCCGGCGATGACCCGGCCTCGCGGGGTGGCTCTCCCGTCCTCGGTCATCGCCCCCAGATCCACCAGCACCTCCTTGGCTGACGACAATGCATGCGCCGGTGGCTGATCGAGCAACGCCAGATCGCGCACGTCGAGACTGCCCCAGCACGCCACCTCCAGGGCGAAGGCCGTCAGATCGGCGGTGGCGATCTCGGGCTCCGGGTGAGCGGCCAGATGCGCGTGCTCCGCCTCGGACCAACAACGCAGCACGGCCCCCGGCCCCAACCGTCCGGCCCGACCTGCCCGCTGCTCGGCCGCTGCCCGGCTCACCGTGACGGTGACCAGCGAAGCCAGTCCGCGACGGTGGTCAGTGCGCGGCTCGCGCGAGAATCCGGCATCCACCACGACACGTACCCCAGGTACGGTCAGCGACGACTCGGCGACGGCGGTCGAAACGATCACTCGTCGACGCGGGCCTTCGCTGAGCGCACGATCCTGCTCGGCGCCGGACAGCCGTCCGTGCAGGGCGTTCACGTCCGCGTCCACGCCGGCTAGGCGACGTACGGTCGCCTCGACCTCCGCGACACCCGGCACGAAGGCCAGGACGTCACCCTCGTGCTCGATGAGCGCATGACGTACGGTCGCTGCGACGTGGTCGTGGAAGCTTGGGGTGATGCCCCGCTCGTCGGTGCGGCGTACCCCCGCAGGCAGCGGGCACCAGACGGCTTCGACCGGGTGCAGAGCACCCGGGACGCGGATCACCGGAGCGGACTCGACCCCACCGAGCAGGGAGGCGGTCCGTTCGGCCTCGATGGTGGCCGACATCGCCACCAGGGACAGGTCGTCACGCAGGTGGGCTCGGACGTCGATGAGCAGCGCCAAGGTCAGGTCGGCGTCGAGGTGGCGCTCGTGCACTTCGTCGAGCACGACAGCCCCGACGCCGGGCAGCTCGGGATCGTGCTGGATCCGCCGGAGCAGCAGCCCGGTCGTGACGATCTCGATACGTGTACGTCGACTGGTGCGCCGGTCTCCGCGCACGGAGTACCCGACCGTCTCACCAACCGGTTCACCCAGCAGGTCTGCCAGCCGACGGGCAGCAGAACGGGCTGCGATGCGGCTGGGCTGCGTGACGACGACCCGTCCGGCGACCACCTCGGCGACCGCGGGCGGGACCAAGGTCGTCTTGCCGGTGCCCGGCGGTGCGTGGACCACCGCGGCTCCGTGGGCACGAATCGCCTCGTCGAGAGTGGCCAAGCCGGCGGTGACCGGGAGATCGGGCGGCGCGGCGAGCAGACTGCGCAGGGGGTCGGACACTCCTGCAGTGTGCCTGACGTGCCTCGGCCGGCGTCGCGTCGGCGCCCAGGGCTGTCGCCACGACGACGCCCGAGCAGACGATCCCCATCGTCCGAAGCATCGGAGGTGACGATCTGGGACTGGTGGATGTGGGGAGCAGTGCTGAAGGGTCATGTGTCTCAGGCCCGTCGTGTCCACAGCCGGTCGCTGTCCGGTGTCCGCAGTGCTCCGGCCGATCGGTGCAGCATCGGCCACTCGCACTTCCGTCCAGCACCGCCTCAAGTCTCGACACGGTTGGGGCGGCCCACTGGCGGCGTTATGACGCCCTCCAGGTGGGAACTCGGACGCTGGCTACCTGGAGGTGCCGCTCACCTGTCTTGGCGTGGCCTGGATCGTTCTCGGATGGACAGCATTGAGCGCCAGGGTCGACACGAGTTCGTCGTAAGTTTCGGGAGTGGGCGTACCGACCCACTCCCGCATGTCCCGCTCATGGCGGAATGGCGTGCGACTACGGATGCGGGATGCAATCATGGATGTATGGCTGAGGTTGAGCTCCCGCCCGCGAGCGCGACCCCGCGGGCGTTTTTCGTCCCGGGGGCCACTGACCCGGTCATGGCGGAGGATGCTTGGCAGGGGCTGCGCCGGATCGCAGGCTTCGCCTCCACGGACCGACGAGTGCAGCGTCTCCAATACAACAACCGTCGCGGCCTCTTCACGAGCGAGGTTGGATACCTCGAGAACGATGACGAGTACGACTGGGTAACTACGGCGATCTTTGAGCCTGCGGACTCTGCCACTCCTTGGATGATCTCGATCATGAGGATTTCTAGTGGTCAGCCTGTCTGGCGCGACCCACCCATATTGGTCGGCCGACCCGAGGTCCTTGAGGTGACTTACTTCCTCGCGGCCGATTGACGGTTGGTCCCGATTGTCACAAACCAAAGTGGAGGAACAACTCATGGACCTGACGGGCGCGGCAAATCCAGAGGGTGGTAGAGACATGGGCGCCGAGCCCGCCAGCGAAGTGGAGCCTCAAGGGGCCAGCGGCGAGACGACCGAGTGCACGCCCGTCGAGCAATGGGTGCGTAGCATCCTCGGTGCTCTGCTAGATGACCTAGTCATCGCCATGCGCGACCACATCGCTCCGCCTATGACCCTGCCGCCCAGCGAACACGTGGCGACCCGAGCGCCAGAGTTGGCAGCCGCGTACGACGCCTGTGCAACGCTGCTCGACCAGCGGTTAGTTGAGAATCCGGCCGAAGCGGCCGAGGTACGAGGACTTCTCCCGTGGCACCTTGCTGACCCCAAAGAAGAACACTTCATCGCCACTTTGCTGGAGGCAGCGACCTTCATGGAGTACTACGCGTTCGACGAGGCAGTCTTCGCCGCGAAGGATCCGACAGTTCGGCTATACGCAGCGCATCCAGAACTCCTAGATGACACAGACGACGACGGCCTGCTTCGCATCTCGGGGCGCGAAGCGACTCCACAAGTGCTGTTCCACCGCGGCTCAGCCATCCCGTACCACCGATTCCTGCGCCGCAACTTCGGCGGCCACATCAACGACACCCTCACCCAGACCCTGCTGCAGGCGAGCGATGGCACGGCGGCAGAACTGAGACTTGCATTGAATGAGCAGAACATCATGGCGAAGTCGGCGTTCACCCCATACTTCGAGCACGACTACTGGTTTGGGCCACCGCTGTCGCCCAGCGTGCTCGACGATCCATACAAGGTCGGCACCACGGTTCATGGCGACCCGCGATCGGGGCTAACGCATGAGTATCCGCGCCTGTACGTGCACTGGGCGATGGATAAGGAGGGCCGAAAAGTCGTGCAGATCGAGGAACTGTCCGATGACTCTGGCTCGAACCAAGGTGGCTACAGAATATTGCGCTACCTGCACGCCATCCGCGACATCGAGCGCGGCACGTTCATTCACTGTGACGGGGCCGTCCGCGCGTATACGTCCGAAAAGTACGCCATTCGCTGCAGAAAAGAATTCGTCACCGGGCGTGAATCGGCCTCCCGCTATCGCAAGGTGTTCCGCCTTGACGGGATCATCGCTACTGACGCTTGGAGCAACATCGCGGCGGGTTGGTTCCGCGGAAACAGGCTGATGACCGAGTACCTCCAGAGTCTGAGTTCGGCGTGAGGTCGCGCTCAGCGAATGTAACGGCAAGCGGCCGGCCGTCATTAGACGGCGTCCAAACGCCACGTCGTCCGGGGTGGAAGGGACGCACTGATTCGCAGCAGATTCCCAATCTCACCACCATGACTTGGGCGACACCGCGAGGCCCTTGGTTTTCCCTCGCGCTCGGCCGAGCCCATGTTCAGGGGACGTATGTTCTGAGCAGTGCGGGCAGTCCCGAGTCCCGTGCGCTTACTATGCAAGCATCAACCCGGGGAGGCGACTCTGACCACGGACTTCGCGATCGTCGCGCCTCGCCTGTGCCGCATTCGCGGAGGGGCCGAAGACGACTACTCGTCGTTTCCCCTGGACGGCGATGGTTTTCTGGAGCCAGAGGCCCTCACAAACGTCCAGCACCTGGTGCCTGGAGCGCTCGTCCCAGCTTGGGCGCTCGCTGATGTGGGGGCATTCGTACTCCTCGGCGAGCCTGGTCTCGGCAAGACGACCTTCTTTTCGGACGTGTTGCCGCCCGAGGCTGTGGGCCAAGTCGAGAGGATTGACGGGGCAACTCTTGACCACTCCACGTTCGAGGATCTTCTGGGTCGCCACTTGGAGGACGTACCGGCTGCCGACGGGGAGCGGCTCCCGCAACTGACGGTCGTCTTGGACCAGGCCGACGAGAGTCCGATCATCACCACCCTGGCGCGAATCCTGCGTCAACGGCTGGCAGGCCGGCAAAGTCGTAACGTCCGTTTCCTCGTAGCGTGTCGCACCGCCGATTACCCGGGCGCTCTGACCAAGCAACTAACCGATATCTGCGGAACGTGCGTACTGGCAGATCTTGCGCCGCTGACCCGGACCGAGGCCGTCCGACTCTGCGACAGCATCCAGGGCGTTGACGGAGCCAGCGTCGTCGATGCCGCGACTGCCGCGGGAGCAGGCGCTCTCGCGAGCGTTCCACTCACTCTCAACCTATTGGCACGCACATTCGTCAGGACAGGGTCTCTGGACGAGACACCCGCCCAACTCTTCGCGCTCGGTATCAGGCAACTACTAGATGAACCTGCGTTGGATCGAGCCGAACCGTTCGCAACAACAAGCGACCAGCGGCTGGCCGCCGCGGGTCGCATCGCCGCGAGATCCATCCTCGCCGGCCGAAGGTCCATCTGGACGGGTCGCGCTCTCGATGTAGCGGGACACGACGTCCGCGACGACTCGTTCGTGGGTGGGCAGGAGGTAGCGACTGCGGCCAAGTTCGAGGTCACGACGGATGTCGTACGCGAGACGCTTGCCTGCGCCCTGTTCACCGGCCGCGGTGACAACCGACTCTCGTTCAGACACAGCTCGATGTCGGCATACCTCGCCGCTACGTACATCAACTCCCGCGAACTGCCGCAGGCTCAGCTGGAAAGCCTATTTCTGGTCGCAGCCCCCGATGCGTCACGCAGCATCCCTATCAACCTCCGAGAGACAGCCGCATGGCTCGTCACCCTTGACGACCGTCACGCAACCTGGCTAGTTCGCGCGGACCCCGAGAGCGTGGTGGGTCACAGTCAGTTGGTCGACTCACCACAAGTCCGCGAACTCATCGTGGCAGCGCTACTTGACCGCGCTGGTGAAATCGAGCTCAGCTATCGTCCCTGGCTCAGCGCCAAGCGTCGGCTCGACCACCCGAATCTATCCCAACAACTCCTCGAGGTTCTCCAGGAGGCAACAGCCGGCGAGCCGGAGAACTGGGAGCAGCGTTCGCGCATCACCC
The DNA here is from genome assembly GCF_042730435.1 of Nocardioides sp. NPDC059952. Lineage (NCBI taxonomy): Bacteria > Bacillati > Actinomycetota > Actinomycetes > Propionibacteriales > Nocardioidaceae > Nocardioides > Nocardioides sp. NPDC059952. The sequence goes on from NZ_JBHWLY010000001.1 coordinate 55,137, forward strand.
TCGCGATCCGTCTCGCTCGCGAGGCCAGGACCGCCGGTCTCTCAGCCCTGCTACTACAGATCGTCCAAAGCGACGGATGGTCGCCACACCTGCGTGCTCTCGCCGCCAGGACCGTTGCAGAGATTGACCTCCAAGCCAGCGCTGAACCGCTTCGAGAGGTGCTCTTCCGGTACGAAGACCCCGACGATCCCCTGCACAACCCCGACACCGATGCCGATGAGGAGTTGCTGGGTGCACTCCTTGAGTGCCTCTATCCGGAGTATCTGTCAACTGCTGATGCGCTCAGGTTCGTCCACGCACGTCGCCGACGAAACTTGATCGGCAGCTACCTGAGCTTCTTGCATGAACTGCCCTCCCTCATTCCTGAAGCCGACCTCGCCGAGGCGCTGACTTGGATGGCTGGTCGCAGGCTGGTTGCCGATGGCATCGAGAGCACAGCCACAGACCAATCTGAGATGTCCGAAGCGGTCGTTGGAGACCCAGCTCAGGGTCTGCAGGCCCTCGATATTGACGAGGAAGTAGTAGCTGGACTCCTGGATCGTGCCTCGATCTCAGCCACAGCCCCAACCTTGATGCGGATCGTGGTAGCCATTCTCGACAAGCAGGTGCGTGCATACGCCAGTCCACCCCTTCCGCTAGGCGTGGCGCTCTGCGACGCAGACATGGTCTTGAATCGTGAAGCTGTCGAATTGAGCCGTCTCGCCGCCCTTGAGTTCGCACGTCTCATCGCTGATCGGGCAGGACAAGCCGAAACGCCGGACGTCTACAACGTTCTCCACGGTTGGGGCTCGGCCGACTCTTGGACACGAGACCGACTGGTCCCTGCGTCCACCTCCGTGTCGACCCGCACGGCGCTGCTGTGCGCGGCCGACATCGAATGGCTCTACGAACAGGTGGCCGCTGCGGATGCTGCCGACGAGCAGGACTTGGCCGATGTGCTCGCCCAGATGGTCCCGTACCTCATGGACTTCTCCAACGAGGAGCTGTTGAGTTTTGTCTTTGAGCGAAGAGACCTGCACGCGTCAGCCCACGTTCGGTACTGGTTTGACCCGGTACCGCTCGCCAGTGACTACGCCATTCGGCAGCGCCAATTGCTGGAGCGGCGCCAACAACGGCAGCGGGATCGCGACGAGGGAGATGCCTCCCGCGATGCCGAGGCAGCCGTTGCCGGCTGGCGATCGGCTCTTGCCCGCGCAACGCGCGGAGACCCGAATGCGTTCTGGCCCCTCGTGTGGAACCTTCAACAAGATCCCGCGACGGGCGCCGGGCGCGCTTTCCAGACCGATGACCTACGCGAGTTCCCAGGGACTGTCGCCATGGGTGATGAGGCGGAAGCGGAGCTGGTCATAGCAGCTGAGCATTACCTGCGCGCAGAGAACGACCACCGGGACGAGTGGCTCGGCAGTAATCGGTGGGACAGGCGTGCGTTCGCGGGCTACCTAGCTTTGGCACTACTCGCACGCACAGAGGGTCTGTCGCATATACCGGCCGACGTGTGGGTCGACTGGATCGGTGCTTGCCTCTGGTTCCCACTCAACACTCCAAAATCGGACGAGGCGCATGCGCTGCGGACAACTTTGCTCGAGAGCTGCGTCGAGGCCGCGACCGAAGAGACCTGCTCAGCCCTGCTTACGGTCGTTCGTGGTGAACTCGCTCGCGGTCAGGCGCTATACGAGCTCGAAGACGTTCCGTTCCGCAGGCACCCGAGACTCCTGTCCATCGGGCTCAGGTTGATGGCTGAGTTCATCGAGGCGTGGGCGGACACGCCGTTTGATGGCGCCAAGGTTGCGGGCGATACGGACGAAAAGGTCGAAGCACCAGACAACGTCGCGTTTCCAAACGCCGAAGAGGCGAAAGGGCAGGTTCTGTTCGGTTGGGACCGCCTCGTTGCCACCTTGGCTTCTTCGGACCAGGCACTGGTAACCCAGGCCGTCGACGACCTCTGGTCGACCGTCACAGACCGCACGCGACTCCTTGCCGTTCGTGCGACCGGGATTCTGGTTCGCGCCAACCCGGCAGCGTGGGAGCGCTTCATCCTTGGCAACCATGGTCCCGCGCCCGAGAGCGCCGGTCTGCGAGAACTTGTTCTCGACGTCGCGCAGCACAGGCGGGAGAACGTCCCCCTGGATGGGCTTTCTGACGAGCACTTAGTTGCGTCGTACCTGCTTCTACGCGCGATGTTTCCGCCCGAGTTAGATGAGATCGAAGAGGATGTGCACTTCGTCAGCGCGGAAGAAGATGCGTGGCATTTGCGAGACGACATTCTGAACGCCTTGGCGGAGCGGGCGACGGCGGAAGCGCTAGCGGGACTTCTCAGCCTCTCGTCCACTTACCCCAACGATCTCCGAGTGACGTCGGCTCTGCTGCAAGGCAGGCGGTCGATCTTTGCGAACGACTGGGTACCACCGGAGCCTGAATGGTTAGCCGGGCTGTTCGCCGACACGGGCAGGCGTCTGGTCCGATCAGAATCTGAACTGGCTGCCCTACTTACCCACGTGCTTGCCGACGTTGAGCACGATGCGAGGAGTCACGGCGAACTCCTGTGGGATCGCATCCGAAAGCGCACCGATGACGATGTCACAGAAGACCTCTGGCTGCCCAAGACAGAGGCGGCATTTGCCGCCTATGTGGCGCACGAACTGCGTCTGCGCCTCCACGGACGAGGTATTGCCGTCAACCGGGAGATCCTCGTCCGTCCTACGGATCCATACGGGGCGGGAGACCGCACGGACATCCTGGTCGAAGCTACGGTGCGCGATGATGCGATCGTCGGTTTCGCACCCACTCGACTAGCAGTGGTGCTCGAACTCAAGGGTTGCTGGAACCAAACGCTCCTCGCAGACCAGAGGGCACAGTTAGCAGATCGATATCTCCGGGAAGCATCCACGGCTCATGGCATCTACTTGGTCGCTTGGTTCCCCGTTGATGAGTGGACAGCGAGCGACTACCGGCGTGAACATGTCGCGGCTTTGAACGCTTCCGAAGTAGAGGCTCTACTCGCCAGCCAGGCGTGGGAGGTCGGCCTTAAGTCCAACCTCTCGGTGCAGCCGATGCACATCACGTTCCATCGACCGACTCGGCTTCTCTCGGCGAAGAAGACCGCGGCGAAGAAGACCGCGGCGAAGAAGACCCCGGCGAAGAAGACCCCGGCGAAGAAGACCCCGAGCTAGAAATAACCTCCTGTGTCTGGTCGATCGAGAGGTGGGCGGGATGTGCCCGTCTCCCTGGCTTCAACTTATCGATGGGACTAAAGAAGAGACCTTGCTGCTGCTCCAAGGTGACCTGGCTCGGCTCCATCCACCCGGTGCGGCTTAGACCAGTCCAAACATCGCCGACGCAACGGCTCAGGAGACGCCGGGAGGGTGCCGGCATCCGCTCATCGGCCAGATACGTTCTCTGCGAGGCCGCGTCTTGGTGGGCGGTGTGCAGCAGCCGGTGCCACCGCGTCGACCCACCGGGTGATGTGTCTCGCCTGTCCAGCACACGACGTTGTCGAGCGCCCGTGTTAGCCCTCGAACGCCTCGACCAGCTCCGCAGGCGCGGCGGCCACCCAGGCATCGACCACGAGGTCGCGGAGGTCTCCTGGGTCGATGACGCTGAGCTCGATGAGCACCGCGGGGTAATTGTTGAAGTGCGAGATCGTAAAGACCCCGTCGATGCCGGCGGCGAGGACGCCTTTCTTCTCGTGCAGGTCGGCGGTGTTGACAGCGAGGATCGGCGGGGCCGGTGGGGTCTGGTCGCCGAAGCGTTTGAGGTCGGCCTTGCTGAACGGGCGCAGCCAGGCGATGCTCTTGCCGCGTACGGACCAGGTCGGGTGTCCGTAGCGTTCGCCCTCGGTCACCTCGGGCAGTTCGCCGATGATCCGGGCGAGGTCTTCGAGGGATGCCATCTTCGGAGCGTAGCTCTTGGCTCTGCTGGTTTGAACCGGATCGACCGTGTGGGTGAGTAAGGTCCCTGACGTGACGTCGATGATCGACTCGGTCGTGTCCAGGCTGCTGCGGACGCGCGCCGTCGTACGTGCTCCGATCTGGCTCTATCGACACCGCGCCGGGTGGCTCTTCGGCTCCCGGATGCTGATGCTCGAACACATTGGTCGCCGGTCAGGGGCGCCGCGGTACGTGTGTCTCGAGGTCGTCGAGCGGCCGAGCGCGGACGAGATCGTGGTGGTGAGCGGCTTCGGCACCGGCGCGCAGTGGTATCAGAACCTTCGTGCCGAGCCTGCCTGTCGTGTCAGCATCGGGGCGCGGTACAGCGTCGCGGCGCGGGCGCGCTTCCTCACGGATGAGGAGTCCGCTGCCGCGCTGGGTCGCTACCAGCAGGCGCACCCGAAGGCCTGGCAGCGTCTGCGCGGCGCGATCGAGGCGGCGGTCGGTCACGAGGTCGAGGGACTGCCGATGGTGAACCTGAAGCTCGAAGGAGACTGAGATGCGTCGCAGGTGGCTCTGGTTGCTGAAGAACTCGCTCAACCGGGTGACGAGCCGGGTGGCCCGCTCGGGGCACGGCCCGTTCTCGCTCGTGCGGCATGTGGGGCGGAAGTCGGGGAAGACGTACGAGACGCCGATCATGGTCGCGAGGGTGCCGGAGGGGTTCATCGCGGAGCTGACCTACGGCGAGGACGTCAACTGGTACCGCAACATCGTCGCCGCCGGTGGCTGTGAGTTGCTGGTCGACGGCCAATGGCATCAGGTGTTCGCGATCGAGCCCTATCCGTCCGAGGCCGGCCGGGACGCCTTCGGCTATCCGGCCAAGCTGGTGCTGCAGGTGCTGCGGCGGCACGAGTTCAGGCTGCTGCGTACGGCCTGATCATCGTGCCTCGGCCTCGTGATGCTGCATCGCAGGGCGCTCGGCGACGGCCGGGGCCCGATCGAGTCGTGCGGCTTCGGGGGTGGTCCCGGTCCAGGTCTTGAATGCCCGGTAGAAGGAGTTGGTGTCCGCGTATCCGAGCAGGTAGGCGATCTCGGAGGTGCGGAGGTTGTTCTGGCGGAGGTAGTGGCGAGCCAGGTCGTGGCGGGTGTCGGCCAAGACGGTCTGGAAGGTGGTTCCTTCGTCGCGGAGCTGGCGTTGAAGCGTCCGCGCGCTCACGGCCAGTTCGCCGGTGACGGCTGCGATGGAGGGGTCGCCACCCGGGAGGGTCTCCAGCAGCGCCGCACGCACCCGGTCGGCTACCGATGCGGTTGCCTGGAGGTCGAAGAGCCGGCGTCGCAGGTCGGGTGCGAAGACTCGCCACATCTGGTCGTTCTCGGTCAGGAAAGGACGCTTGGCGTCCAGCGCGGTGAAGGTGATGGAGAACGTCTCGCTGGAGATGATGCGAGTGCAGAGGTGGGATCGCAGTGCCTCGGTGCGCGGCACCCAGGTCGGCGCCGTGACGACGACCGGTCGGACGGTCTCGCGAGTCCCGATCCGAGCCAGCGCCACCCAGAACACGAGCTCGGCGGTCGCCAGGAGCGGGGGTACGTCCTCGCCCGAGGGCCAGCGGTAGGTGATTGTGAGTCGTCCGGCGTCGTCGGAGTCGACGTCGATGCGTAGCGGCCCGATGAGCGGCTTGTGTGCGGCGAGCCGGGTCGCGGCGGTGGCCAGGTTGGGGCTGCACAGTGCAGCGAAGATGGGTGGGGCGAACATCTCGACCGAGATGGCGTTGCCGATCTCGACCGCGAGGTCTGCCCGGCCGGCGGCGGCCGCTTCGGCGTCGATCGCCTCCCAGAAGCGGTAGTACTCCGCAACGCTCAACTCGATGGGCCGTTGGGCGAACAGGTCCGCGGGCAGCTCCGCCCGGCGCAGAACCCGCGACACCGGGATGTCGAGGTCGCGCAGCAGCGCCTTGATGCTGGGTTCGAGATCGAAGCGTGCGCCTGCCATGAGGCCAGTCTAGGAACGATCGAGCCGAGCCGGCTTGCCTGTGGTGCCATATGACCTGCAATACGCGCCACGGCCTCGGTGGCGGGAAATGCAGGTGGAACGGCGTCTTCGGCTAGAGAATCGGCGCGGCGTCGTCCCTAGCGTTGAGGGTGTCAGGATCCGCAAGCCTCTGCTGATCCACAGCACTCGAAGGGACCACCATGACCGCCACCACGAAGGTCGCCCTCGTCACCGGAGCATCCTCCGGCATCGGCGAGGCCACCGCACTCGAGCTCGCCGATGCCGGCTACACCGTCTACGCCGCAGCCCGCCGCGTCGAACGCATGGAGCACCTCAAGAGCTCCGGCATCCGCCCGATCAGCATGGACGTCACCGACGACCCCTCCCTGATCGCCGGCGTCCAACAGATCATCGACGAGACCGGTCGCATCGACGTCTTGGTCAACAATGCGGGCTACGGCTCCTACGGTGCCGTCGAGGACGTACCGATGGAGGAGGCCCGCTACCAGTTCGACGTCAACGTCTTCGGTGCCGCCCGTCTGACCCAGCTCGTCCTTCCGCACATGCGTGGCCAGCGTTCGGGCAAGATCGTCAACATCACCTCGATGGGCGGCAAGGTCCACACCCCGCTCGGCGCTTGGTACCACGCCACCAAGTTCGCGCTGGAAGCCATCAGCGACTGCCTCCGAGTGGAGGTCAAGCCCTTCGGCATCGACGTCATCATCATCGAGCCCGGCGGTATCAAGACCGAGTGGGCAGGCATTGCCGCCGACAAGGTCCGCGCGGTCTCCTCCGAAGGCCCGTATGCGCCACAGGGCAACGCCGTTGCCAACTCGCTGTCCTCGGAGTCGACCCAGAAGCGATCATCGCCACCCGAACTGATCGGACGCACCATCCGCAAGGCCGTGGGCGCCCGCAAGCCCAGGACCCGGTACGCCGTCGGCTTCGGTGCCAAGCCGATCATCTTCATGCACGACGTCCTGCCCGACCGCACCTACGACGCGATGATGCGCCGAGTCACCGGCGTACCGTCGAGCTAGCGGTAGCAGGGTCGGGTCGACAGGAAGCAGTGGATCTACGTTGCGGGCCCGCTGAGCTCGCGCAGGTGGTTGCGGAACTGGGCTCCGTCAGCGGGGGAGTGGTACTCCAGCTCGAGCGCGGTGACCGGGCTGCCGTCGCGGGCGGCGAGGATCACCCTGCTGCCGTTCGATGTCGATCAGGGTGGGTCGATACGAATATCGCCGGGACGCTGGATGGCCCAGGCGAGTCTGACGCGCTGACTAGGATCCATGTCGAAGTCGAGGACGTTCGTAGATCGGACCCACTCGACACGGAGGCTCTCGGAGCTGCGGGTCGGTTCACCAGCCAGGTACGTCGCCCGGTACACGACGGCGAACTGCTGGCGGACCTCACCGTTGTCGTATTCGACGCGGTGGAGTGGGTCAGTGAAGATGCCGACCAGGCCGGTGCACTGGATGTGGATTCCGGTCTCTTCGAGGGTTTCGCGAACTACACATGAGGTCAAGGTCTCGCCCAACTCCATGGTGCCGCCGGGCATGGACCACTTGCCGTTGTCGCTGCGTTGGATGAGCAGGATCTCGCCGTCGCGTTCGACGAAGGCGGCGGCCGCTGGTACAAGGCTATTGACGGGCGGGGCTGCCGGGTCGTCGTGCCAGTCGATCCTGGGCATGCGCTCAGTCCGCTACCGGATAGCGCCCAGTGAGGTAGTCGTCGATCTGGCGGCGCATCGTGGGATGGACGTCGTAGGCGTCGAGTGTGGCCGGGCCGATCCAGCGAACTGCGGACGCCTCGTCGTTGGCGGTCGGGGCACCTGAGATTGGCCGACCGAGAAAGGTCACCTCGTACTCCTGCCGCACCTCGCCATCGGAGACGTACTCGATCAAGTGGTTGGGGTCGCTGTAGACGCCGAGGAACCCGGTGATCTCGGCCAAGATCCCGGTTTCCTCCTCACACTCGCGCACGGCGCACTGACTTGGTGTCTCGCCGAGCTCTTGCTTGCCTCCGGGAAGGGCCCATTGCCTGGTGTCGCGGCGTTGCTGCAGGAGGATCGCACCAGTGTCGTTGACGACCAGAAGGTTCGACGCCGGGACCAGAGAGTTGGCAACTGGAGCGTCGGGGTTGTTCCAGTGTTCGATCCGTGTGTTCACTCGGTGGTCCACAACCTGGCGCTGTCCCAGACAGCGTCGAAGCTTTCGATGTACTTCCTGAACATCGAATCCTCACCTCTGTCTCTGACGTGCAGCAGCGGGTTGGCTGAGGCCGGGCTGCCCCACAGGTGAGCATTGATCATCGCTTGCGAGTCATACCGGAATATCGAGGCGTACAACGCCGTGTTGTGCAGCCGAATCTCGCATCCGGGCACATCGCGAAGTGCACTGAAGTAAGTCAGCGATGCCTGGACCTTTGCGCCGAGTGCGCTACCGATGCCTTCTTCCTCGCCACGGAGAGCTACCGCGCTCCCGGATGGAGAGCCGAAGCACAAACGCACTTGCGCGCCGGCTTCGGCTCGCTCAGTCAGCATCGCGGGGAAGCGCGGGTTGGTCTGGTTGAGGAAGGTTCCTGCGAACACGAGTACGTCGACGTTGGTCTGGGCCTCCTTGAGGAGGCTGATCCACTTCCATTGAGGGACGCTGGCCCGGTTCGGGTAGATCCCGACGATCTCGGCGTGAGCGCCAGCGGCCGCGACGTCGTGACGAACGTCATCGGGCCAGAGTTGGTCGATTGAGAGTTCGAGTGCGTCAGCCGCAAGCCGCTGGTTGCGACGATGCGGTCGCCGGTCCTTGGTGATCCATCGCTCTACGGTTTTCTCATCGAGTTCGATCTTCTGAGCAAGGTCGGCGGAAGACCACCCACGATGGGCCAGCGCATTCCGCAAGGAATCGTTCACGCCGCCCAGCATAGGGACCTTTTAGGGACGTTTAGTTGGACGTAGCAAGGCGTTTCATCCGCTTTGCCTCACTCGCTTGCTCGGACATGGCCCGGCGTGGCATGGCCACTTCGCTGGCAAACGAGCGTCGGCGCGGTCGGTGAACGGGAGGGCGCCGTTTGTGGCGCAAACGTCTGGATAGGTCTCGAAGGGGCGGTGCAAACGTCCCTGTTCGCGCGGTCATGGTGGTTCAAGTCCTCGGCGCGCCGGGTCGCGAACGGCGCCGGAGCGCTGGGGACTTCCAGTTCGAGACAACGCCCTGAGAAGGAACCCGATGAGCACGTACGCGACTGCAGGTGCCACTCGCCCCGGTCGGCCTCGGGTGATCCCGCGCGCAGCGAGCGCCGCGGCGCCGCGCGACGAGATCCTCGACGTGGCCGCCGAGCTCTTCGTCAACCGTGGGTTCGCGGCGACCTCGACCCGGGACATCGCGGAGAAAGTGGGGATCCGGCAGGCGTCGCTCTACTACCACTTCGCGGGCAAGCCCGGGATCCTCGCGGAGCTCCTGGAGCTCTCGGTGCGGCCGAGTCTCGAGAAGGTCGCACGGATCGAGCAGGAGTGTCCGGCCGACGTCCCGGAGGCGGCGCTCTACCTGCTGGCGCTGGTCGATGTGGAGACCCTCGCGACGGTGCCGCACAACATCGGCAAGCTCTACCGGATGCCGGATGTCAGGAGCAGCGAGGTCTTCGAGGAGTTCCAGCCGGCTCTGCAGGAGCTGACTGCTGCGTACGGCCGGCTGGGTGCCGGCGTCGTCAGTGGTCCTGTCGCTGCGACGGTTGGCTTGAACCAGTTGGGTGGGCTGTTGGTTCAGGCGGTCGAGGTGGTGATCCGGATCCGGTCCGGCGGCGATGAGGTCGCCCGTGTGCACGCTCAGGCGATCGCGGCAACCTGTCTCCGGATCTGCGCCGTGCGGGAAGAGAGGATCGCCCTGGCCGCGGCTGCCGCCGAAGATCTCATTCCGCTGCTCGGCGCTGCGATCACCTGAGTCGGCCGCCCGACCACCAGGCGGCTATGCCAGATGCTTCGTGAAGAACTCCGCCATGCGCTCCACCGCCGGCTCGACGTACTGCGGCCGGTCGTAGAGGTCGAAGTGGGATGCCCCTGGGAGGACCATCAGCTCCTTGGGTTCCTGCGCCATCCGGTACGCGTTCTTGCTGAAGTTCAGCGTCTCAGCGTTCTCTCCGGCGATGAGCAGTAGGGGACGCGGCGAGATGGTCTCGAGCTGCGCGAAGGGGAAGTACCCCATGTGCAGGCCTACGCTCGTGACCACGTATCGGTTCTTGGCGTTGGGGTGGCCGCCACGGTCGGTGAGGTAGTAGTCGGCCGCCTCGCGGAAGAAGGATGGGGTTTCGTCGGTCATCGTGTCCGGGTCGGGGATCAACTGTTCGACGAGCGGGTCGCCACCGGCCTCTCGGGTCAACTGCTCGCCGATGTCCTCGAGCTGGGCCATCCGCTGTTCGTAGGAGACCGGGGCTCCCTCGATTCCTTCGCGCGCGGCGGCGCCCATGTCGTAGGCGACGACCGTGGCGACGGCCTTGACTCGCAGGTCGGTCTGGGCCTCGTCGATCGTGTACCCGCCGCCGGCGCAGACGCCGAGGGTGCCGATACGTTCGGCGTCGACGTGCTTATGGTTGCTGAGGTAGGTGACGGCGCTCCGGATGTCGCGGACCCGGTGGCTGGGGTCCTCCATGTGCCGCGGCAGGCCCTCGCTCTCACCGTAGTGGGACGCGTCGTAGGCCAGGGTGATGAAGCCCTGCGCGGCCAGGGAGCGGGCGTAGAGGCCGGCCGTCTGCTCCTTGACGCCGCCCCACGGGTGGGAGACGACGATCGCGGGATGCTTTCGGGAGCGGTCGAAGTTCGGGGGCAGGTACAGGTTCCCGGCGATGGTGCTCGAGTCGCTGGGGAAGGTCACGCTCCGCGAGCCCTTGGCGTTGCCCGTCTTGGTCCGGGCCGCGACCGCCACTGCCGAGGCGGTCGAGCCGGAGCCCGACGACGCGACGTTGGCGCAGCCGCTCAGCAGCAGCGCGGCCGTCGTCCCCTGCAACAGCGAGCGGCGATTGATTGTTGACTTTGACTTTGACATGGCGCTTCTCTCTTTCTTTTAGGTTCTAGGAACGCGAGTCACGAGACGTCGCGGGCAAGTCGGTTGGGCGGGTCATCATGAGGTCGGCCGGATCCACAGCAGGCGGTCCACGGACTCTGATCCCTCGGGGGCACGAGGTGAGGTGTTGGTCGAGGTCACGTAGATCCCGGCCTGGTAGGGCAGCACCGCGCGGGCACGTTCGCCGGAGCTGAACAGCGGCGCCACGTCCTGGGCGTCCTCGTCCGCCGCGTAGAGGATCTGCGCGCCGAGGGCCGCGATCACCAGGTCGTCGCCGGCGAAGGCGATCCCCGAGGGTGCCCACGTGTCCGAGCCGGAGCTCAGGTGAGGGGTCTCCATGCCGTCCCGCTCCTCGTCGCCTTCGGCGACGGGCCAGCCGTAGTTGGTGCCGGGCGTGATGAGGTTGATCTCGTCGTTGGCCGACTCACCGTGCTCGGCGGAGAACAGCCGGCCCTCGGCGTCCCAGGCCAGCCCCTGCGGGTTGCGGTGCCCGTAGGAGTAGACGTAGGAGTCGTCGAACGGGTTGTCGTCGGGCACCGATCCGTCGAGTTCCAGGCGCAGGATCTTCCCCGCCGGGGAGTCCAGATCTTGGGGCATCTCCTGGTCGTGCACCCAGCCGGTGGTCGCATACAGGTCCCCGTCGGGGCCGATCGCGATCCGGCCACCGTTGTAGAGGTCGTGGCCGGGGATGCCGTCGAGCAGGACGCGGGTCTCTTGCCAGGAGGAGCCATCGAAGCTCACCTCAGCGATGCGGTTCGTCAGTCCGTCACCCTCGTAGGTGTAGTAGACGTAGGCGGTGCCCGAGTCGGCGAAGTTCTCGGCCAGAGCCAGCCCCATCAGGCCGCTGCCCCCGTCATGGACGACCGGATCCGAGGTCTCGACCTCGTAGCGGTCAAAGCGCCCCTCGTGGTCCAGCATCACGATCGTGCCGGCGACCTCGGTGACGATGAGGGTGCCCTCGGACTGGCGAACCTCCCACGGGTAGTTCAACGCATCGGTGAGGACCGTGACGTCGAAGTCCTCGGTCGTGAGACCGTTCAAGTCCGGCCCGGTGTATGTCTCGCCGCTCCCGGTCGGTGGGGCGGCGTCGGTCTGCGAGGCCGCCGGGGGCGAAGGCTGCGTCTCCTGGTCTGAGGAGCTGGTACATCCGGTCAGGAGTAGCGCAGCGGCGAGGAAGGTCGCGAGGGATGCTCGCTTCATGATCGTCTCCAGGTCGTCGGGGGCGGCCGCCGTCGGGGCCGCATCTGGTGCGACGGAACCTCGGTCGGCGATCCTTGCCGCCCAGCAACGCGGGTGCGTCGGGGTCGGGCTCGTTGCCTTTTCGACGCTAGGGCCGGCCAGCGGGCCGAAACAGGACCTGTGAGGTCCTGGTCCGCTGGATCCTGGCTCGGCCCCAAACTCTCGGCGTAGCCTCGAAGGCATGGACTCCCGAGCCGAGATCAGCAGCTTCCTCACCACGCGGCGCGCGCGGCTCACCCCCGAAGAAGCCGGCGTGCCGCTCTACAGTGGGTCTCGCCGGGTCCCCGGCCTGCGCCGCGAAGAGGTCGCCCACCTCGCTGGCGTCAGCTCCGACTACTACGCCCGGCTCGAACGCGGCAAGATTGCCGGTGCGTCTCGGGAAGTCCTCGAAGCCATCGCCCGGGCGCTGAAGCTCGATGACGACGAGCGCGAGCACCTGTTCAACCTCGTGCAGATCACCCAGCGCCGCTCTCCGCGGAAGAAGGGCTCGAACCGCACGACCGTACGGCCCGGAATCCAACGTGTGCTCGACTCCATCCAGACGCCGGCACTCGTGCAGAACGCCCGACTGGAGCGCCTTGCTTTCAACGGGCTCGGACGGGCCCTCCACTCGCTACCCATCGACGGATCGCGCGACCGCTACAACTACGCCACATGGCTTTTCCTCGACCCGGGCGCCAAACGCTTCCACCGCGACTATGCCGACGCCGCGCACAACGTCGTTGCCCTGCTGCACGCTGCTACCGCGCAGGACCCCTACGACAAGGAACTCATCGAGATCATCGGCACGCTCTCTACCCAGAGCGACGAGTTCCGCGCCATGTGGGCCTCCCACGACGTCTTCCGCTACCGGGCCGGAGCAAAGCTGCTCACCCACGCCGACGTAGGCGACCTCGAGTTCGGCTATGAGTCCTTCGAACTCTCCAGCGACCCCGGCCTCGTCATGCTCGTCTTCACCGTCGAGCCCGGCTCTCCCACCGCCGATGCGATGCAGCTCCTTGCCAGCTGGAGCGCGCCGACCTTCAGCGGCGCGAAGGACGTCACCGCCGAAGCGTGAGGGTCCCTGAGCCGGCGGCGACCAACCGGCTGATTCGTTGATCCACTGGTGGAAGCTTCTTGGGGATGGCCCTCGAGCTGCCGCCCGAGTCGGCCCTGACCCCAGCCTGCCGGCAGATGTCGAGCGCGCCGGTCATCGTGCGTGCCCGCCTCGAGAAGACGACGCCGCCACGGCGAGCGCTCAGTGGTGCTCGCCGCGGCGGCGGGGGCGAAGGCTTCCAGCTGCTGCCCTGTCCAGCTGCTTGTGACCGAGCCCTTCTTTGATCGGGAGTGGCATGGGAGGGCCAGAGGGTCACGGCGCGAGGAGCACCTTGATGGCGCGGCGCTCGTCCATGGCCCGGTAGCCCTCGGCAGCGTCCTCCAGAGGCAGGGTGAGGTCGAAGACCTTGCCGGGGTCGATGGTCCGGTTCCAGATCAGGTCGATCAGCTCGGGTAGGAACCGGCGCACCGGCGCGGGCCCGCCGAGCAGATGCACCTCGGCGAAGAACAGCTCGCCTGCGGGCAACTGGGCGTCGTGCTGTACGCCGACGTAGGCGACGTGCCCACCGGGCCGGGTCGAGCCGATCGCCTGCATCATCGACTCCTTGGTGCCCACGGCCTCGATCACCGAGTGCGCGCCGAGTCCGTTCGTGAGCTCTTTGACTTTGGCCACGCCCTCGGCACCGCGCTCCTCGACGATGTCGGTCGCGCCGAACTCCAGCGCCAGCCTTTGCCGTGACTCGTGGCGCGACATCGCGATGATCCGTTCTGCGCCGAGCTGCTTGGCCGCGAGGATCGCCAACAGACCGACCGCGCCGTCGCCGACCACGGCAACGGTCTTGCCAGGTCCGGCCTCGGCGGCAACGGCCCCGAAACAGCCGGTGCCGAGCACGTCGGAGGCCGCCAGTAGCGAGGGGATCAGGTCCTGGTCGGGCTGGCCGGGCGTGGCGACGAGGGTGCCGTCGGCGAGGGGCACACGCAGGTACTCGGCCTGCGCCCCGTTGGCGCCAACGAACTCCACGTGCACGCACTTGGACTGGTAGCCCGCCCGGCAGATCTCGCAGGTGTTGTCCGAGGCCATGAACGAGCCGATGACGAAGTCGCCGACCTTGATGTTTTTCACGTCCTCGCCGATCTCCTCGACCACGCCGACGTACTCGTGGCCGATCGGCGTCGCCCCATCCACCGGTTCGGTGCCGCGGTAGGGGTGCAGGTCCGACCCGCACACGCAGGCGGCCGCGACCTTGATGACCGCGTCGGTGGGCTGTTCGACGACGGGCTTGTCGCGGTCTTCGACCCGGATGTCACCGGGGGCATGGATGATTGCTCCGCGCACGGCGAAGGCTCCTCTCGTAGTGGAACTCATTGCGGAACTGTCTGAGGCGCGGATCGAGCGAGGCCTTAGCGGCGTCTTCGGCTGGATCGGCATCCATCGACTTCCCGTTCTGCGCGGACCTGACTGGTGTTGAGGACCTCGCGTTCATCGACGCTACGTCGAGCGCTCAGGCTGAGACAGGACCTGTCAGACCACGGTTCAGCCGGTCCTTCCGCGCCCACGCGAGGCGGGGGATCGTCGAAAGCGTGGAGCACACCGCTCCGACGCGCCTTCCGCGCACCGAGCCCGCTCGGCCTGCGCCTCTCTGCCACGAAAGAAGACCTCCCGCATGACCCAATCCACCGATGCTGCTCTCGAACCGAGCGACGCCGCGACGACGATCGGCCGTGCCCGGCTGCCGCTCGTCGTGCCCCTGCTCACACTCGGCACGTTCCTGATGATCACCACCGAATACATCGTCGCCGGGCTCCTTCAAGAGATCGCCGCCGATCTGCAGGTGGGCGTCGCCCAGGTCGGGCTACTCATCACCGCTTTCGCGGTCGGCATGATCGTCGGATCGCCCGTCATGGCCCTGGCGACGCTCCGCCTACCGCGCCGGGCCACTCTCGTGCTCGCCTTGGTCGTCTTCGCCATCGGCCACGTCATCGCTGCCCTGAGCGAATCCTTCACCCTGGTCCTCGTGGCCCGAGTGATCACAGCCCTCGCCGCGGGTGCTTTCTGGGCCGTCGCCGCCGTAGTCGCCACCACCGCCGCAGGCCCAGCGAACAGCACCCGCGCCCTGGGCGTGATGATGAGCGGGGTAGGACTGGCCACTGTCGCTGGCGTCCCGCTCGGCGCCTTCGCCGGCCAACTCCTCGGCTGGCGCGGCACCTTCTGGGCCCTCGCCGCACTCGCGGCGCTCGCCGCTCCCGTGATCGCGAAGTTCACCCCCGCCGACGAGGATGGAGGCGTCCCCTCCGTGCGCCGCGAGCTGCGCGCCGTCGCCACCGGACGCATGGCGATCCTCATCGTGGCGACCGTGCTCGCCACCGGCGGCTACATGACAGCCTTCAGCTACCTCTCGCCGCTGGCCACCGACCGCGCCGGTATCCCAGGATGGGCGGTACCGCTCGTGTTCGTCGTCTTCGGCGTGGGCGCGATCATCGGCACCAACCTCGCCGGTCGTTTCGCCGACAAGCGGCCATTGACCACCTTCGTCACCACCACCGCCGCGACCGTCATGATCATGCTGCTGCTGATCCCACTCTCCACCAGCGCGACGGCGACCTTCGCCCTCATGTTCTTGCTTGGCATCGCTGGGATGGGCGTGCCTCCCGTGGGTACCGGCCTCGCAGTGCGCTTCGCCGCTGCCGCACCGACCCTGGCCGCGGCCATCTCAGTCTCCGCGTTCAATGGCGGCACCGCTATCGGAACCTGGTTCGGAGCGAGCGCGCTCGAGTCCTCTCTCGGCGTCATTGGTCCGCTCACGGTAGCGATCGCCATGGCCGTCCTCGGACTGATCACCCTGACGGTCATGGCGACGCTGCGTCTGACCCGTGCGGCAGACGACGCCGATGTCCAAGTGAACGCCCAGTGCGTGCCCGCTCAACCCTGAAAGTCACCTGTCGGCGGCGTGACCCATGGGCCGACCGCGATCAGGGGTTGGGGTCGAGGTGGGGGAAGTTGCGGTTGAGAGCCCAGTCGATCCGTACGCGCTGGCTGCGGTCCATTTGGAGGCTGGGGACCATCTCGGGATAGAGCCACTCGGCGTGGGTGTTCTCGGCGGACGGGGTGGGCTCGCCGGCGAGGTAGCGGCCGGAGTAGATGATGCTGAACTCCTGGCGTACCTCGCCGTTGGCGGGGTATTCGATGCGATGCCGGGGGTCGGTCCAGATCCCGACCAGGCCGATCACCTCGGTGGTGATGCCGGTCTCCTGGAGCGTCCCGCGGACCGCGCAGGCGGTGAGCGACTCGCCCGGATCCATCGCGCCGCCGGGCATCGTCCAGTTGCCGGTGTCGTCGCGGCGGACCAGCAGGATCCGCCCCGGGTCGTCGAGCACGAAGACGCCGGCGCTCGGCCTGATGGTGTTCACCTCGGGCGCCGAGGGATCGTTGTGCCAGTCGACTCGTCGGCCCGTGCTGCTCACCTCAGGGGAGCGAGGGCGCGGCGGATATACAGACGCGTCTAGTGTCGGCCGAGATCCCACGGTGGGGAGCATAGCCGAATCAGTCGAGGTCAAGCGCAAAGAAACAGGGCTGTCCCAGCCAAGAGTTCGATCCGGTAGCAGAATCAGATCTGACAGAAACCTATGGGGGTATCGGTCGAATTAACCTGGTTGCAGTGGAAACCTCGAGGGTCGGACGATGCGCACCGTGAAGAAGTTCGAAAGGGTGGCCGGATGAGCGCGCGGCTGCGCGCGCTGGCGCGGGAGAACCAGCACCTCATCGAGGCCGGGTACTACCGGCGTACGGATGGCACGAAGGCGGTCATCGGCGAGGCCGTCCGGGCGGCGCGAGAAGGAACCCGGGTGTACGGGCCGGAGCCGGTCGAGGTGCCTGCGACCGAGCCGGTGAAGACCCGGTTCGCGGTCACCGGCGGGAGCAGCCTGTGGGAGGCGCGGCGGCTGCCGGGATCGGTGGCGGTGTTGAACTTCGCCTCGGCGAGGAACCCCGGCGGCGGGTACGTCAACGGCGCCCAGGCGCAGGAGGAGGCGTTGTGCCGGGCCTCGGCGCTCTACACGTGCCTGCTCGAGGCGCCCGCCTACTACGTGCATCATCGCGCGATGCGGGACCCTTTCTACAGCGACCGCGTCATCCACTCGCCGGGCGTACCGGTCTTTCGTGACGACCGCGGCCAGCTGCTCGACGAGCCGGCCGAGGTCGGCTTCCTGACCTCGCCGGCGCCGAACGCAGGCGTCATCCGCAGGAAGGCTCCGGAGCGTGCCGACGAGATCCCGGCCGTGCTCGCGGGCCGGGCGGCTCGGGTCCTGGAGACCGCGGCCGCCAACGGATATCGCAGCCTCGTCCTCGGCGCCTGGGGATGCGGGGTGTTCCAGAACGACCCCGCCATGGTCGCCGGGTCGTTCCGGGACCTGCTCGGTCCGGGAGCCCGGTTCGAGGGGACCTTCGAGCAGGTCGTGTTCGGGATCCTCGACCGTACGCCGGGGGCAGTCGTCCGGCAGACGTTCGAGGATGCCCTGGCGGACCTGCTGTAGGCGGCACCCGCGGAGCTACGTCCCGGTCGGCAGCGTCTCGACGTACTCCTCGGTCGGCCCGAAGTCCGGGTCCGGGTGGACCTCGACGTACGTCGCGGGGGTGGTGAGGTCGAGGACGGCGACGTGGTTGGCGCCGGGGCGCCACAGGGGAGCGGGGGCGTACAGGCGGCGTTGGGGGCCGCGGGCCCAGAGCCTGCCGAGCAGGGTGCCGTTGAGCCAGACGAAGCGGTCGCCGTCGCCGGGGACGGCGAGCCAGCCGTCGGCGGGGGCGTCGACGTCGATGGTGGCCTGGGGGAGACCGTCGAGAGCGTCCCGGCGGTCGAGGGGCGCGAGGTGGTGGTCCCAGCCGTGGACCAGGCGGCGATCGACCTGGACGCCGCCGAGGATGCCCTTGTGCTCGCCGAGCAGCGGGCCGTAGTTGACCCGGCCGAGCGCCTCCACGACCAGGGTCAGCTCGGTGCCCCGGCCGAGACCGGGAAGGGTGAGCACCGCGGGTTCGGCGTCGTCGCGATCGAGGGTGCCGAGAGTGTGCCCGTCGAGGAAGACGTACGCCCTGTCGTGCAGCCCGCGCACGGTGAGATGGACGTCGTGGCCGGGGAGTGTGACCGAGGACCGGTACGTCACCAGTCCGGCGTCGATGCCGATCTCCTCGAAGCTCAGCGGCCCGGCCGCGCGGACAGCCGGGCCGCGGGTCACCAGCGACAGCAGGTCGGCGCCGGAGGAGAGCGGCGCCGAGGAGAACCCGAGGCGAGCAGGAGCGGGAGGCAGCGCGGGGAGGGCGTCGACCGTGCGACCCGTGGCGGGCGCCAGGATTTCGCGGTAGAGCGCGAACTTCTCCGAGACCCGGCCGTCCTCGCCGACCGGGGCGTCGGAGTCGTAGCTGGTGACGGTGGGCTGGATGCGGCGGCCGTCGTGGTTGGCGCCGGCCCAGAGCCCGAAGTTGGTGCCGCCGTGGGCCATGTAGACGCTGACCGAGCCACCGAGGTCGACGATCTCCCGCAGCGTCGCGGCAGCGCTGGCGGGGGAGCGGACGTGGTGGTTCTCGCCCCAGTGGTCGAACCAGCCGTTCCAGAACTCGGCGCACAGGAAAGGCTCGCCCGGCCGCCGCGAAGCCAGCATCGCCCGGGCCTCCTCCGCGCGGCTTCCGAAGGTCGCCGCGGCGAGCGTGCCGTCGAGCATCCCGGCGTCGAGCATGACCTCGGTCGGACCGTCGGCGGTGTAGAGCAGCTCGGTGACGCCACGGTTCAGGAGCGCCTGACGGAGCCAGGCGAGGTGCTCGGCGTCGTCGCCGTAGGAGCCGTACTCGTTCTCCACCTGCACCGCCACGACCGGCCCGCCGCGAGCGGCCTGGAGCGGGAGGAGCTGGGGGAGCAGGACGTCGAACCACCCCGAGACCGCGTCCTGGTAGACCGGGTCGGTGCTGCGCGGGGCCCGGGTGCGAGCGGTCAGCCACGACGGCAGCCCGCCGTTGGTCCACTCGGCGCAGATGTAGGGGCCGGGGCGCACGATCACGTCGAGCCCGAGATCGCCGGCGAGGGTGACGAAGCGGGCCAGGTCGCGCGGTCCGGTGAAGTCGGGGGAGCCCTCGTCCTGCTCGTGGAAGTTCCAGGCGACGTAGGTGTCGACGGTGTTGAACCCCGTGGCGGCGACCCGCCGCAGCCGGTCCTCCCACAGGTCCGGGTGGATGCGGAAGTAGTGGATGGACCCGGACAGGATCCGATGGGGGACGCCGTGCTTCAGGAACTCGCCGTCGCGCCAGGTCAAGGTGGGGCTCACCCGCCCGAGGTTATGACAACTTTTGCGCAGAACGTAGCCAATCCGCGCAAAACTCTGCATGATGGACGGACCTCAGGCCCACCCCCACCCCTCGGGAGTCTCGATGCCGAAGCGTTCCTCCGCAGCCCTCCTCGCGTCCGTGACGGCCTTCGCCGGCGTGGTCGCCATCGCGCCCGAAAGCCACGCCGCTCCCGCAGCGGCGTTCACGTTGACCTCGCCCGTGCTGAGCGTCCAGGTGGCCGAGGGCTTCCCGGCCGTGCTCGGCTACCGGCACACCGCCGGGGGCGAGATCGGTGGCGCCGAAACCCCGCCGACCGACGTACGGATCAACGGCACCGCGCACACCGCGACCGTAACCGGCACCCAGGCCGACGCCGACACCGCGACCTACCGGCTGACCTTCGCCGACCTGCCCGGGGTCGAGCTCGACGCGAAGCTCGAGGTGGCCGGCGACGTCGTCACCTTCGCCGTCACCAAGGTGACCGACACCGCCGAGCACCGGGTCGGCACCCTCGACATCCCCGGGCACGATCTGCTCTCGGTCAGCTCCGACCAGGCCGGCGCGACGGTGAGCACGGCCGTCGTCAGCGCGGACCGCACCACGAACGGCGACACCCACACCGAGGTCACCGCCGACCTGGCCACGACCGAGAAGCCGGTCGGATCGGCGTACGCCATCGTCGACACCGACCAGCTGGCCGCCGGCATCGAGACCAACTCGGTCTACGACCAGAGCGGCGGCGACTCGACCAACGAGCGTGGCCGGATCTGGCGCAGCGTGAGCGCCACCGACAGCGGCCGCCGGGTCGGGCTGTGGAGCGGCCAGTGGACCTACCGTGCCACGGGCTCGCCCTACACCGAGGAGCTCCCCTGGGCGAAGGTCACCATCACGCCCGACGCCAACGGTGACAAGGCCGTCGACTGGCAGGACGGCGCGATCGCGCTGCGCGACATCCAGCGCCCGGTGAACGGCGCCGAGGAGACCCCCGACCGGGTGGTCACCCACATCCCGTTCAACTTCGCCAGCCAGGCGACGCATCCGTTCCTGCGTACGCTCGACGACGTCAAACGGGTCTCGCTGGCCACCGACGGGCTGGGTCAGCTGGCGGTGCTGAAGGGCTACGGCTCCGAGGGCCACGACTCCGCGCACCCCGACTACGGCGGCAACTACAACACCCGCGCCGGCGGGCTCGAGGACCTCAACACCCTGGCCCGTGAGGGCGAGAAGTGGGGCGTCGACTTCGGCGTCCACGTCAACGCGACCGAGGCCTACCCCGAGGCCAAGACCTTCGACGAGACCCTCGTCGAGGAGAACAAGCCCGGCTGGGACTGGATCGACCAGTCCTACTACATCGACCAGCGCACCGACCTGGCGACGAAGAACATCGTCGACCGCTTCGCCCAGCTCCGCCGCGAGACGCACCCGAACCTCGACTTCCTCTACATCGACGTCTACTACTCCTACGGCTGGCTGCAGGAGCGCCTCGCCCACGAGCTGCGCGGGCAGGGCTGGAACATCGGCACCGAGTGGTCCTACCACTTCGAGGAGGACGCGCTCTGGTCCCACTGGGCCAACGACGAGTCCTACGGCGGGGCCACCAACAAGGGCCTGAACAGCCAGCTGATCCGGTTCGTACGCAACGGGCAGAAGGACACCTGGAACCCCGACAAGCTGCTCGGGCACACCGAGATCGTCGAGTTCGAGGGCTGGACCGGCGAGAACGACGTCGATGCCTTCTACGACAACATCTGGCGCACGAACCTGCCGACGAAGTATCTGCAGCAGAACCCGATCCTGCGCTGGAGCGCTGACGAGGTCGTCCAGGACGGCGGCGTCCGTGTGGTCAACTCAGGGGAGACCGAGGCGACCCGGAAGATCTACCAGGACGACGACGTCGTGCTCGACGGCGACGCCTACCTCCTCCCGTGGAAGGACGAGTCGAAGCTCTACCACTACAACGCCGACGGTGGGCGGACCACCTGGACGCTGACCGACGCGTTCAGCCGGAGCGACCGGCTCAGCGTCTACGAGCTCACCGAGCAGGGCCGGGTCGCGGCGGGCAGCGTGCCGGTCCGCGCCGGCAAGGTCACCCTCGAGGCGAAGCCCGGGACGGCGTACGTCCTGACGAAGGCTCCTGGGAAGTCGCCCGCCCCGCAGTGGGGTCAGGGCAGCCACGTCGCCGACCCCGGTTTCAACGCCGGCAACCTCGACGCGTGGCACCCGAGCGGCCCGGCGACCACCGGGCGGACCTCGACCGGTCAGCAGGTCGCCGTCCTGGGCGCCGGTGGCCGGGCCACGATCAGCCAGCGGCTGACCGGCCTGCGGACCGGACGCAACGCGCTGGGTGTCTGGGTGGAGGTCGAGCCCGGCCGCAGCCGCGCGACCACGGTCAGCGTCACCTCCGGCGGGAAGACCTACACCAACCGTGTCGAGCGCTCGACCGCGAAGAACCTGGTCGCCGCCGACGAACTGCACAGCACCTACTTCCAGCGCGTCGAAGTGCCCTTCGACGCCGGCCGCGACGGCACCGCGACCGTCAAGATCTCCGCTGCGGCGGGCTCCGGGCGCGTCCGCCTAGATGACGTACGCGTCGTCGCGGTCAAGCGCGACCTGCCGGCCGCATCCGGGGCGAAGGTCATCGTCCAGGAGGACTTCGAGGAGGTCGTCCAGGGCTGGTCGCCGTTCGTCAAGGGCACCTCGGGCGGCGTCACCGACCCGCGCACCCACCTGGCCGAGCGGCACGAGCCGTATACGCAGAGCGGCTGGAACGGCAAGGTCACCGACGACGTGATCAGCGGCGACTGGTCGCTCAAGTCCCACGCCGAGAACGGCGGCCTCGTCTACCGCACGGTCCCGCAGACCGTACGCTTCGAGCCCGGCAACCGCTACCGGGTCTCCTTCGACCACCAGACCGAGCGGGCCGACGACTACGAGTGGGTGACCGGCTACGACTCGGTCGCGACCGGCGACCCGCGCACGGTCGAGGTCGGTGCGCGTCCGATCGGCAGGCAGGTCGAGACGGGCCGATTCAGCGAAGAGCTCGTGGCCGGCGGCTGCGGCGACTACTGGGTCGGTCTGCGGACCACCGACGACGGCGGCGCGAGCGGCGACATCAGCATCGACGACTTCACGGTCGAGGACCTCGGTGCGGCCGCCGACCTGCCGGCCTGCGCGACCCTCGCCGTCGACGCCGGTGAGGAGAAGCTGCTGCCGGGCGCGGTCGCCGAGGTCACCACCACGCTGACCAGCGACGAGGCCTCGGCGACCGGCGCGGGGAAGGTCGAGCTCGAGGTCCCGGAGGGCTGGACGGCGGAGGCCACCACCCCGGCGGCCTTCGACGCGCTCGCTCCGGGGGCGAGTCACGCCGTGACCTGGAAGGTCACGCCGCCGGCCGATGCGGCCGAGTCGAGCTATCGGCTCGATGCGTCCGCGACGTACGACTTCGGTGGCGAGACGCGCACGGTGACCCGCTCCGCCACCGTGCAGACCGCGCCGCCTCCGCCGACCGCGGACACCTACGCCAGCGATCTCGGCTGGATCTCGGCCAGCAACGGCTGGGGCCCGGTCGAGCGTGACACCAGCGTGGGGGAGAGCGGCGCCGGTGACGGTGGGCCGATCACGCTGGCCGGCAAGGTCTACCCCAAGGGGCTGGGCGCGCACGCGGTCTCCAAGGTCCGCTACTACCTGGCCGGCAACTGCACCGGATTCACCGCCGATGTCGGGGTGGACGACGCGCAGACCTCGCGAGGATCGGTGAGGTTCTCGGTCGTCGCGGACGGGCGTACGGTCGCCGAGACCGGCACGCTGGGGGCGACCAGCGCCACCGAGTCGATCACCGCGGACGTCACTGGCGCGGACTACGTCGACCTCGTGGTCGGCGATGCCGGCGACGGGAACGGCAACGACCACGCCGACTGGGCCGACGCGAGGTTCCACTGCGCCGCCTGAGGCGGCGGAGATGCGTAGGCTGTCCGGGACCCAGGAAGGGGGCCCATGAGGCAACAGCGACTCAACCAGCTGCTCGAGCTGATCAGCGAGCACGGGCACGTCTCGATCGCGGAGGTGGAGAGCGCGCTCGGTGTCTCGGCGGCGACCGCCCGCCGCGACATCGGGCACCTCGCCGACCAGCGGCTGGTCACCCGGACACACGGCGGCGCGACGGCGCTCGGCTCGGCGTACGAGCTGCCGTTGCAATACAAGATCGGCCGTCAGGCTGACGCGAAGCGGGCGATCGCGGCCGCGGTCGCCGACCTGCTCGTGCCGGGCGAGACGGTGGCGCTCAACGGCGGGACGACCACCAGCGAGGTGGCGCGCGCGATCGGGCGCCACCCCGACCTGGCCGAGGACGACAGCATCACGGTGGTCACCAATGCGCTCAACATCGCCTACGAGCTCTCGATCCGGCCCAACGTCAACATCGTGGTGACCGGCGGGGCCGCGCGCACCCAGTCCTACGAGCTGGTCGGGCCGCTGAGCGAGGGGGTGCTGTCGAAGATCCACATCGACACCGCGATCCTCGGCGTCGACGGCATCAGCACCCGCGCCGGCCTCACCACGATCCACCCGGCCGAGGCCAAGATCAGTGCCGACTTCATCGCGGCTGCGCAGCGCACCATCGTCGTGGCCGACAGCACCAAGCTCGAGCATCCGACCTTTGCACGCATCCGCGACCTCGGCGGCGTCTCGATGCTCGTCACCGACCGTGCCGTGCCCGAGCCGCTCGCGAAGGCGCTGGCCGACGGTGGGGCGGAGATCGTGATCGCGACTGAGCGATAATGATCATTTGGCGCGCATTATTGACAAAACCAAGCAATGGGTTGGAAGATTCGGGTCCAGCCGGCAACACATCGGAGAGTGACCCGACGCCATGACCGCTTCTGCACCGACGACGCATCTCGCCACCGAGGTGGCGAGCCAGCCCGCCAACTGGCTGGCCGCCCGGGAGACCGCCGAGCGCTTCACCGCTTCCCTGCCGCAGGCAGGGGAGAAGGTCGCGGTCGTCGGCTGCGGCACCTCGCTCTACATGGCGCAGGCCTACGCAGCGCTGCGCGAGGAGCAGGGTCACGGCATCACCGACGCCTGGACGCCCACCGAGGCCCGGATCGACCGCGGCTATGACCGCCTGCTGGCGATCACCCGGTCCGGGACCACGACCGAGGTCGTCGACCTGCTCGCCCAGGTCGAGGGCCGGATCCCGGCGACGGTGATCTCGTCCTCGCCCGGCACCCCGGCGCTCGAGGTGGCCGAGCCGATCCTCATGCCCGAGGTGGACGAGAAGTCAGTGGTCCAGACCCGCTTCGCGACCACGGCGCTGGCCCTGTTGCGCTGGCACCTCGGCGAGGACCTGAGCCTGGCCGCCGAGCAGGCCCAGCGGATCATCGAGGCCGGCGAGAGCTCGTTCGGTCCGGCGCTGGCCGCCGACCAGCTCACCTTCGTCGGCCGAGGCTGGACCAACGGGGTGGCGCAGGAGGCGGCGCTCAAGCTCCGGGAGTCCGCACAGCTGTGGACCGAGTCCTACCCGATGATGGAATACCGCCACGGTCCGCTCTCGATCAGTGCCCCCGGCCGGGTCGTGTGGGCCTTCGGCGACCTGGTGCCGGGCTTCGCCGAGGACGTCGCGGTCACCGGCGCCGATCTGATGCACGCCGAGGTCGACCCGCTTGCCGACCTGGTGCGCGTCCACCTGCTCTGCCTGGCGCGGGCCCGTCGCGCCGGCCTCGACCCCGACGCGCCGCGCAACCTGACCCGCTCGATCATCCTGA
The DNA here is from genome assembly GCF_042730435.1 of Nocardioides sp. NPDC059952. NCBI lineage: Bacteria > Bacillati > Actinomycetota > Actinomycetes > Propionibacteriales > Nocardioidaceae > Nocardioides > Nocardioides sp. NPDC059952. The sequence goes on from NZ_JBHWLY010000001.1 coordinate 80,384, forward strand.
GCCCGGCTGACGCCCCGCCCGCGTGATGCCGGCACTCGCCCTCGCCTTCGACGTCGGCGGCACCTCGGTGCGAGGAGCCGTGGTGGGCGCCGCCGACGTGGTGCTGGCCGAGTCGCGGGTCCTCACCCGGCACGGACCGGCCGTGCTCGACGACATCGGACGGGTGGGCGAGGAGCTGCTCGCCGGCTTGAGCCCCGCGGCCCGGGCCAGGGTCGCCGGGGTCGGGATCGCGTTTCCCGGGCTCGTCGACACCGCGTCCGGCATCTCCCGCAAGGCGGTCAACCTGGGCCTCGTCGACACCCCGGTCGCGGACCCGCTCGCCGAGCGCCTGGGCCTCCCGGTCGCGGTGATGCACGACACGGCCGCCGCCGCGAGCGCGATCTGGGCCGATGCCGGGTCACCGGCCTCCGCGCTCGTCGCCGTGCTCGGGACGGGCGTTGCTGCGGTGACGTACATCGGGGGGAGGGCGGTCGTCGGTGTCTCGGGGCAGGCCGGAGAGCTCGGCCACCTGGTGGTGGACCCGGCCGGCCCGCCGTGCGTCTGCGGGCTGCGCGGCTGCGTGGAGACGCGCGCAGGCGCCCGCGCCATGCTGGAGACGTACGCCTCGCGGGGCGGTGACACCGGGGTCACCGGCGTCGCCGACCTGGTCGCGCGGACTCGGCACGACCCGCTCGCCGCCCAGGTCTGGTCCGAGGCGATCATCGCCCTCGCCGACGGTTTCCTCGCCGTGGGCGCGCTGCTCGCGCCCGGCGAGATCATCTTGGGTGGCGGCGTCGCCGAGGCCGGGGGAGACCTGCTCGACCCGCTGCGGGACCGGATGCGCGAGCGTGCCGGCGTGACAGCGGTCCCGCCCGTACGCCTCTCCGCACTCGGCGGCCGGGCCGGCCTGATCGGCGCCGCCAGACTGGCACTCGCCGCGACGGGGCCGGCCTCCCTGGGGAAGCGCGCATGATCATCACGGTCACCCTCAACCCGGCGATCGACGTGACCTACCGGCTCTCGCGGCTGACCGTGGGCGAGGTCCACCGGGTCGCCGAGGTCAGCACGCGGCTCGGCGGCAAGGGCGTGAATGTCGCCCGGGTCCTGCACCAGCTGGGCGAGCCGACCCACGCCGTCGGCCTCGCCGACGAGGCCTTCGCCGAAGCCCTCGCGAAGGAGCTGCCCTCGACCTTCCTGCCGGAGCTGGAGGAGGTACGCCGCACCCTGGTCGTCGTCGCCGAATCGACGACCTCGCTGTGGGAGCCGGGCCGAGAGGCGGCCGCCGGTGCCGACCGCAGGCTGCTCGACCTCCTGGCCGACCGGATCCCAGCCGCGACGGCCGTCGTCGTCTCCGGCAGCCTGGCGGCCGGGTTGCCCACCGACCTCCCGGCACGGATCGCGAGGCGCGCGGCCGCCGCCGGCGTACCGGTGCTCCTCGATCTCGACGACGCGGCGCTGGCCGCCGCGGTCGGCACCGGCGCCGTCCTGACCCCCAACGAGGACGAGGCCGCGCGCCTGCTCGGACACGCCCTCGACGACCCCGCCGCCGCGGTCACCGAGCTCGCGGCGCGCCACGGCGGCCCGGTCGTGCTGACCCGCGGCCACCACGGGCTGGTCGCACACGCCGACGGCGACTGCTGGGAGGTGCGCCCGCCTGCCGGGGTGAGCGGGAACCCGACCGGCGCCGGCGACGCCACCGCCGCCGGGATGGCCCGCGGTCTGGCCCGTGGCCGGCCGTGGCCCGAGATCCTTTGCGACGCCGCTGCCCTGGGTGCTGCCGCGGTGGTCGCGCCGGTGGCCGGCGAGATCGACCCCGACGCGTACCCGTCGTTCCTGGCGGACGTCCAGGTCAGACGAATCGACCGCGAGGAGCCTTGACATGCCCCTGGTACCGATGTCCCTCCTGCTCGACCACGCCCGCGGGACCGGACGCGGGCTGGGCGCGATGAACGTCATCCAGCTCGAGCTGGCCGAGGCGATCGTGGCCGGCGCCGAGCAGGCCGGCCGTCCCGTCGTCCTGCAGATCTCGGAGAACACCGCCGACTACCGCGGCGGCCTCGCGCCGCTGCTGCGGGCCACCATCGCGATCGCGGAGCGCGCGACGGTCCCGGTCTGCGTGCATCTCGACCACGCGACCCGGGTCGAGCTCGTCGAGGAAGCCGTCGAGCTGGGCTGTCCCTCGGTGATGTTCGACGCCTCCAAGCTCGACTACGACTCGAATGTCGCCGCCACCGCCAAGGTCGCGGCCTGGTGCCACGAGCGCGGCGCCTCCATCGAGTCCGAGCTCGGCGAGGTCGGCGGCAAGGACGGTGTGCACGCGCCAGGGGTCCGCACCCAGCCCGCCGAGGCCGCGGCGTACGTCGAGGCCACCGGGGTCGACGCGCTCGCGGTCGCGGTCGGCTCCTCGCATGCGATGACGACGCGTACGGCCTCGCTCGACAACGAGCTCATCGCCCGGCTCGCCGCTGCCGTCGAGGTGCCGCTGGTGCTGCACGGCTCCTCCGGGGTTCCGGACGAGGGCATCGTGGCGGCGATTCGCGCGGGAATGACCAAGGTCAACATCGCGACTCATCTCAACGCGACCTTCACCCGTGCCGTCCGTGCGGCGCTGAGGGACGAGACGAAGGTGGATCCGCGCAAGTACCTCGGCGCCGGCCGTGACGCGGTCGCCGGCGAGGCCGCGCGACTGCTCGCACTGATCGGTGGACCAAGGGTGGACCGGGCTGTGTGACCTGCGTTACAGTCGCCCTCGGCTTCGATTGATTCTGACTAATTAGGGCGTGATGTGATCATGTTCAATCAATCATTCAGACGGTTGCTGGTCGCGGGAGTCGCGCTGACTGCGGGCCTGGTCGCACTCAGCCCGGTCAGCTCCACGGCGGCCGAGGCGACGAGCGAGCTCGGCGACGTGACCGGCTTCGAGCGCGACGGCGACAGCTACACCTTCGAGTCCGGCGAGGCCGCGCTGCGCGTGACCTTCGAGGACGCCGACATGGTGCGCGTACGCCTGGCGCCGAACGGCGAGTTCGACGACCCGGCCAACGACGACCCCACCGAGCCCGGGTCTCCGGATGCCGACATCGTCGTCAAGCGCGACTACCCCGGCGGGCGGTCGGCGGTGAAGGAGACCGGCGCTGCGTACGTCATCAGCACCGAGAATGCCGTGCTGACGGTGACCAAGCAGCCGATCACGCTGCGACTGACCGACCCGGCCGGAAAGGTGCTGATGGCGGAGGCCTCGCCGCTGACCTGGGACGACCAGGGCACGGCGCAGCACCTGGAACGCGGTGCCGAGGAGCAGTTCTTCGGCGGCGGCATGCAGAACGGGCGGTTCAGCCACCGCGGCGAGACGATCAAGATCTCGCGCGACTTCAACTGGAACGACGGCGGCAACCCGAACGCGGTGCCGTTCTACGTCTCCTCCCGTGGCTACGGGGTCCTGCGCAACACGTTCGCGGCCGGCAGCTACGACTTCGGTGCGCCGACCACGACCACCCACGACGAGCAGCGCTTCGACGCCTACTACTTCGTCGGTGACGCCGAGCGGGTCATCGACTCCTACACCGAGCTGACCGGCCGGCCGGTCGCGGTCCCGATGTACGCCCTGGAGGTCGGCGACGCCGACTGCTACCTCCACAACGCCAACCGCGGCGAGCGCGAGACCCTGCGCGACTCGACCGCCATCGCCGAGGGCTACGCCGAGCACGACCTGCCGCTGGGCTGGATGCTGGTCAACGACGGCTACGGCTGCGGCTACGAGGACCTGGCCGAGACCGGCGACATGCTGCAGGACCACGGCGCCGAGCTCGGCCTGTGGACCGAGGACGACCTGACCGAGCAGGAGACCGAGGTCGCCGCGGGCGTGCGCGTGCGCAAGACCGACGTCGCCTGGGTCGGCCCGGGCTACCGCTTCGCGCTGGACGCCTGCGAGCAGGCCCGCGACGGCATCGAGACCAACAGCGCCGACCGCTCGACCGTCATCACGGTCGAGGGCTGGGCCGGCACCCAGCGCTGCGCCGCGGTGTGGAGCGGCGACCAGTCCGGGAGCTGGGACTACATCCGCTGGCAGATCCCGACGTACGCCGGCTCCACCATGTCCGGCCAGCACCTCGCCACCGGCGACGTCGACGGCATCTTCGGCGGCAGCGCCGAGACGTACGTCCGCGACATGCAGTGGAAGATGTTCCTGCCGATGACCTACCTGATGAGCGGGTGGGCGGCCTCCGACAAGCAGCCGTGGCGCTACGGCGAGCCGTACACCTCGATCAACCGGAAGTACCTGAACCTGCACGAGAGGCTGCTGCCCTACTTCTACACCCACACGATGCGCGCCAACCGCAACGGCGTGGGAGCCGTCAAGCCGCTCTACCTCAACTACCCCGAGGACCCGAAGACCTGGGGCGACGCGGTGAAGTACGAGTTCCTCGCCGGTGACGACTTCCTGGTCGCCCCGGTCTACGAGGACGCCACGACCCGCGACGGGATCTACCTCCCCGAGGGCACCTGGGTCGACTACTGGAGCGGCCGGGTCCACCAGGGACCGACCACGATCGACGGCTACAAGGCCCCTCTCGACACGCTCCCGCTGTTCGTACGCGCCGGGGCGGTCGTGCCGCAGTTCCCCGAGGGCACGCTCGACTGGCAGCAGGGCAAGAAGTCGGGCCGCCTCGACCTGGACATCTACCCGCAGGGGTCCTCCTCGTTCGTGAACTACGAGGACGACGGGCGCAGCCAGGCGCACGCCTCCGGCGAGTCCGCCACCCAGGAGTTCGAGGTCGACGCCCCCGAGCAGGGCCGTGGCCGGGTCGTGGTGCGGCTGGGCGAGGTCGACGGCTCCTACGCCGGCAAGCCCGCCTCGCGGGAGTACGGGCTCGCTGTGCATGCCGATGCCGAGCCGGGAAGCGTCGTGCTGGACGGTTCCGAGCTGCCGAAGCGGGGCTCGAAGAAGGAGCTGGACGGCGCGGCGACCGGATGGTTCCACGACTCCGCGACGGGCAGCACGCACGTGAAGACCGGGAAGCTGTCCACCTCCGCCGGTGCCGTGGTCGCGCTGAACGGGTCCGCGGCGGTCGGTGGTGCCCACCCTGGCGACCGTGACGTGAGCCTCGACGCCACCACCTCCGCCATCGCGGTCGCCGGTGAGGCAGCGGAGGTCAGCGCCACCTTCACCAACGACACGGGCTCCCGCGTGCGGCTCGGGTCGATCACGGCCAAAGCCCCCGAGGGCTGGGACGTACGCCCGGGAGGTGCGGTCTCCGGTGGCCTCGCGCCGGGTGCTTCCCGCACCGCGACGTTCGCCGTCACGCCACCGGCAAACGCCTCACCCGGCAAGGTGAAGATCGACGTGAGCGCGTCCTACGTGGCTCACGACCGGACGTACGCCGTGACCGACTCGGCCACGACCACGCTCGCCCACCCGGACCTGGCCTCGGCGTTCAACAACGTGGGTGTCACCAGGGCGGAGGATCCCGGACCGGGTGACATCGACGGCGGCGGCAGCAGCTTCCTCGCCGACAGGCTCGCCGAGAAGGGCGTCACGCCCGGGGCGACGGTGAGCGCGAACGGCTTCGACTTCACCTGGCCGGACTCGTCGCCTGGCACCCGGGACAACGTGGCCTCGGGTGGCGAGACCATCCGGATCAGCGGCCAGGGCAACGCGCTGGCCTTCCTGGGGACCGGCACCAGCCTCTCGGCCTCAGCGAAGGCGACCGTCCACTACTCCGACGGCACCTCCGCCACCGGGACGCTCGGGTTCCCCAACTGGTGCTGTGCCGCGACGGACAGCTACGGCGCAAAGGTGGCCGTCACCACGCTCGGGAAGAACACGCCGAACGGACCGGCGTACCCGACGGTCTCCTACCGCCTGTTCACCAAGACCCTGCGCACCGACCCGGCCAAGGAGATCGCCGCGGTGACCTTGCCCGCCAACGCCGCCGTCCACGTGTTCGCGATGACGATCGGTGATGAGGAGATCGTTCCGCCGGCCCTGGCGGACGGCCAGTACTCGCTCGGCAACGTCGCCTCCGGGCTCGCGCTCGATGCCGCCGGCGAGACGACCGATGGGCAGCTGACCACCTCGGCCGTCGGGGCGGCGGCGTCGCAGAAGTGGGTGGTCACCCGGAACGAGGACGACGGCAGCTACCAGCTGAAGAACGCCGGCACCGGTCTGTGCGCCGACGTCGCCTACAGCTCGACGACCAGCGGCGACCCGGTCGTGGAGTACACCTGCACCGGCACGCCCAACCAACGCTGGGTGATCGCGGCCGACGGCGCGGCGCTGAAGATCGCGGCCAAGCACAGTGGCCTCAGCCTGGCCGCAGGGGCCGACGGGCTGGTCGTGCAGCAGACCGACACCGCGGCCACATCTCAGCGTTGGCGCGCCACTCCGAACTAGCTCGGTGGCGGACACCCCGGTCGCACTGCTTACATGACCCTCAGGCACCGCGTCGTGCGGTGACAGGGGAGGACGGTGAGCGGTGCGGCCGGGGAGTCGTGAGGTCGTGCTCTGCGCTGTCCTCGTGCTGATCGCCCTCGGCTGGATCGTCACCGGGCTCCGCGCCGACTCCGGCGAGCTGCACGAGGCTCCGGTGGTGCTGGTCGGTCCCGACGTCGTCACGGCGCCGCTCGTGAAGCAGGTCAACGCAGTGCCGGGGCGGCCGTTCTCGGCCGGTGCCGTCGACGACCCGGCCGAGGCGGCGGAGCTGCTGGCCGGCGGCGAGGTCGTCGCGGCGCTCGAGCTCGACCTGTCGGGCACGCAGGATCAGCTGCGGCTGGCCACCGCTCATCGGCCGGCGCTCGCTCGTGCGATCCGGGCCGAGGTTTCGCGGATCGAGAAGACGCGTGGGAGGACCGTCGCGTTCGTCTCCTCCACCGACCAGCACGAGGCGCGGTCCTTCTCGCCGCTCACCTTCGCGACCGCCCTGGCCGGCTTCCTGCTGGTGTGCGTCGTCTCGCTGGTGTGGGGGCCGCTGGCACCTACGCTTCCTCGACTGCTGGCGCGACTGACCGCCCTCGCCGCGCTGGCGATGGGCGCGGGCCTCTCAGGCTGGCTGCTCGCCGCGCCGTTGCCGGCGGGGGAGCGGATGCTCCTCGGGTCGGTCCTCGCGGCCACGGTGATCGCCGCGGGGGCGCTGACCTTCGCCTGCGAGGTCATCGGTGGGCTACCGGGCCTGCTGCTCGCGGCAGCGGTGATCGTCGCCGGGCCCGTCCCCCTCCTCCTCGCCGGAGACCGGCTGCTGCTCACGGACCCGTGGTCGACCGGCTCCGGCTGGACGATCGCGGGGGCCGCGGAGTCCCTGTCGTGGGCGGCGGTAGGAGACGCTCACCCAGGCATCGCCCAACCGTTGGTGACCATCGTGGGGTCAGCGCTGCTCGGCCTGGTCGTCCTGGTGGCGACCAGGTGGTTGGTGCGAGGGGTCGTCGCGCCCGAGGGCGCTCACCTGTCGGTGGGCAGGTGGCGGGGAAGCCTCGGGGCGGTCCTGGTCTCGGCCACCTGTCTGACGGTGCTGGTGACCGCGGTGACCTCCGCGCTGCACGGCCAGACCGTGCCGCGCCCGCTGCCGAGCCTCGCCTCGACGACCCAGTGCGTCCCCTCGGGCCCGGTCGAGGACGTCGACGACCTCAACCGGATCACCAGGCTGCGCGCGGAGCCCGCCCTCCAGGGCGGCGACGTGGGGGTGAGCGCCGCCCTCGGCGACGGCCGGAGTATCTGGATGTTCGGCGACACCCTGCGGGACAAGGACCTCCCCGGTGCCGGCTTCGTACGCAACTCGATGCTGCTCGTGGAGCCTGACTGCCTGCGCGTCGTCCTCCCGGAGTCCGGCGGCGCCATCATCCCCGACCGCGACGAGGGCGTGGGCTACTGGCCGATGTCGGTGACCTCGCTGGACAAGCCGGGCTACGCGCTCGTCGTCGTGGCCGCGCAGCGGGTCCGGACGACCGACTCCGAGGACGCCTTCGGCTTCGAGGCGCTCGGACCCGCGATCGCCCAGTTCGTGGTCCCGGACGGGGGAGTCCCGCAGCTGATCGCGGTGACCGACATCGGGGCCGACGACGCCGACACGCGGCGGCCGATGTGGGGCGCCGCGGCGGCGGTCTCGGGGGAGTGGCTCTACCTCTACGGCACCGCCCGCGAGCCCGACCCGCCGCTCGGCACCGGCTTCGCCCTCCATGTCGCCCGAGTGGCCCCGGACCAGGTCGCGGACCCCGACCGCTGGACCTACTGGGACGGCACCGCCTGGACCAAGCGGGCAGCGACCTCGAGCGAGCTGATCCCCGCGACCGACGGCGTCTCCCAGACGCTGAGCGTCTTCGAACGCGACGGCCGCTGGTACGCCTTCAGCAAGAGCGACGAGTTCCTCGGTGACGACCTGGTCTTCTGGACCTCGTCGTCACCGACCGGCCCGTTCCGGGCGCAGCCACCGGTCGGCACACTTCCGTCGGGAGTGGCAGCGGGGGAGCTGCGCTACATGCCGCTGGCCCATCCCGACATCCTCGAGGAGCCCGGCTCGGTGATCGTCTCCTACAGCCGCAACAGCACCGACCTGGGAGCGGTCCTGCGTGACCCGCTCCTGTACCGGCCGAAGTTCATCCGGGTCGACCTCCCGGACCGCTAGCGCCGCCCCAAGCACTCGTTACTGGGCTATCGGGTCAGAGCCGCAGGTCGCCGCTCAGGACGCGCGCGGCGATGGTGCTGGTGGCGCAGTCCTCGACGAAGGAACGCGCGCGGATCAGTGCCAGGGCGTCGTCGATGGTGCAGTCGGAGTCGACGGCGACGACGCCGGCCGCTCGGTGGAGCCTGCTCACCCCGTCGATGTCGGACAGATCGATGGAGTCCGGCGCCTGACCGACATCGACCGTGCGGGCCAGGAGGAGGGCGAAGGCGTCGGCGGCGCCTTGCAGCGCGTTGCTGCCGAGCATCCGTGCCGGAGGGTTGTAGAGCGTGAGCGCGCCGAGCACCCCGTGAGGTACGCGGACGGGGACGGCGAGGACCCTGCTGATCCCGAGACCGCGCAGCGGCGGTCCGAGGTGGGGCCAGTGGTGTGCGATCTCGTCGCCCTCGTTCAGGACCGGCTGCTGCGAGCTCCAGGCCGAGCGCGACGGTCCCTCCCCGTGCACGAGCTCCAGGTCCTGCGCCGTCTCGCCGAGACCGTCGGTGGCCTGAGACCCGGCCGTCGCCCCGTCGCTGGTGAGGAGCAGCAGCGAGACATCGGGTGCCTCCGTCGCCTCCGCGATGGCCGTGACGACAGAGGCGCCGACGGCCTGGGTCGTGACCTGGCGGGCAAGCGACCGGTGGAGCCGGGCGGTGGCGCGGTGGAGCTCCTCGTTGCGACGGTGGACCCTCGCGGCCGAGGCGTGGATGTCGTGCATCTCCGGGGCGCACCTCATCGCGCGCAGCTCGGCCTCGGCGGCGCGTGCGGCCGCTGAGTCGGCGCGAACGTCCTCGGCAGCCGCACGCGTCAGCAGCAGGTTGAGATCCCATCGACCGGAGCGGGCCACTTGGCCAGCCTACGCCTGTGCCGGTGGATCAGGGCCGGTCGATCGGCTCCATCATGATGACGACGCCGCCGGTCTCGCCCACGAGCGGTGAGCAGGTGATCTGGCAGGCCAGTGCGCGGCCCTTGCGGTCGATCGCCGCCACCTCGATCGGGCCGGTGCGGACGTCGTCTGCGCGGGCCTGCTCGACGACGCCGTGGATCTCGGCGACAGGCAGCCCGAAGTCCAGCCGGAAGAACGCCTCGTCCCGCACCTCGTCGGCGCGCAGCCCCCACATGTCCTCGGCGGCGGTGTTCCAGCTGCGCACGGTGAACCGGTCGTCGAGCACGACCACCGCGAGCCCGACGCTGGAGAGCACGCTCTGCAAGAAGGTGCGCGTCTCGTCGAGCTCGCTCGAGCGGATGCGGAGCTCCTCGTTCATGGTCTCGAGCTCCTCGTTGCCCGACTGGAGCTCTTCGTTGGTGGTCTCGAGCTCTTCGTTGGTGGACTGGAGCTCCTCGTTGGTGGTCTCCAGCTCCTCCATCCCGGACTGGAGCTCCTCGTTGGTGGTCTCGAGCTCCTCGTTGGTGGACTGCAGCTCCTCGTAGGCCGTCTCGAGGTCCTCGCGCACGCGCTTGACCTCGTGCTCGAGCAGCACCTGGGCGGAACAGTCGATGAACGAGATCGAGGCGCCGAGCATCTCGCCGCCCGCGGTGGTCAACGGCTGCACGACGACGTCGTAGTACTGGGACTCGGTGGTGTCTCCGGTGCGGCGCTCCACTCCGGCGAGCCGGATCACCCGACGCTCGTTGGTCGCCTTCTCGATGACCGAGCGCACCTCCACCGGTCGGTAGGAGATCTCGAGATCGCGGAACGGCCGGCCGATGTCGTGCACCCCGATCCCGAACTGGGTCCGCGCGGTGCTGCTCGCGGAGACCCGGACGCCGTCGTAGTCGATGCCGAGGACGGCGTACGGTGCGACGTCGAGCAGGCTGTCCCGCAGCTGTCGCTTTCGGCCGGTGCCACCGGTGGTGATCTCTGGGTGAGCGGACTCGGCCCGAGGCCGTACGCCCGGTGCTCGTCCCAGGCCGTGCTTGCTGGTGCGCCGGAAGATCCGCTGACGCATGTTCACGGCACCGAACCGGTCGCTCGAGGTGAGCATCTCGGCCTTGCCGAGGAAGAGGAAGCCGCCCTCGCCCAGAGCGAAGTTGAACCGGTCGATGATCTCGCGCTGGGCCTCGACGTTGAAGTACATCAGCGTGTTGCGGCACACCAGCAGGCTGAGCCGGGAGATGGGCGCATCCCGGGTGATGTCGTGTCGCCCGAAGATCACCCGGCGACGAAGGTCCGGACGGAAGCTGTAGGTGGTGCCGTTGTGCTCGAAGTAGCGCTCTCGCAGTCCTTCGGGCAGGTTCTTCAGCGCTCGCGCACCGTAGACACCCGCCCGCGCCTGCTGCAGCTCCTCCTCGTCGACGTCGGTGGCATAGATCTTCACCCGGTCCAGACACTCCTGAAGGCCCATGGCCTCGGCGAAGGCGATCGCGAGCGAGTAGGGTTCCTCGCCGCTGGAGCAGCCGGCGCTCCAGACCCGGATCTCCTCCTCGCCCTCGGCGGCGGCGAGGATCTTCGGGATGATCTCCTCCTGGAGGTACGCCCAGGCCTCGGCATCGCGGAAGAAGCTGGTGACGTTGATGAGAATGGTGTTGAAGAGGTAGCTGAACTCGTCGGCGTCGATCTCGAGCCGGTCGCGGTAGTCGGTCCAGCTCTCGACGTCGATGTCGGTCATCCGCTTCTTGATCCGGCGGGCAAGCGATGACCTCTTGTAGCCGGTGAAGTCGAACCCGCGCGCGTCACGGATGAACACCAGCAGCTCCTCGAGCTGCTCATCGATCGGTGACTCGGCGCGTACGCCCTGGTCCTGGGGTGCCTGATCCTGGGGTGCCTGGTCGTCTGTCATCATGCTCTCCGCTGTCTGACCAGCCCGTCGAGGACGCTGGCGATCTCGTCGAGGGGGAGGACGAAGTCCGCCGCTCCGGTGGCCGCTGCGGCCTCGGGCATCCCGGGGAACTCAGCGGTCCCCGGGTCCTCGACGATCACCGTACCGCTACGGTCGCTGACCGCGGTCACCCCCATCGAGCCGTCGACCCCGGTGCCCGTCAGCACGCACGCGATCGCGCGGTCGCCGAACGTCGCGGCGACCGACTCGAACAAGAGGTCGGCCGAGGGACGCACGAAGTGGACCAGCTCGCTCTCGGTCAGGGTCAGCACGCCGCCTTCGCGGACCAGGAGGTGGCGGTCGGGCGGCGCGACGTACACGATCCCCGGTGCTGCGCGCTCGCCGTCCTCGGCGAGCTTGACCCGCAGTCGGGTCCGGCGTTGCAGAACCTCGGCGATGACGGTCTCGTGGCGCGGGTCGAGGTGCTGGACGACGAGGAGCGGGACCGGTAGGTCCCCGGCGAAGCCCGAGAGCAGGAGACCCAAGGCGGTGACCCCGCCCGCAGACGACCCGATGGCGATGACATCGAACGCCGTGGATCGCGCCGGGGCTGCCGCAGACACGTCATCGAGCATAGCGCTGTCACCGTGTGCGAGCGGGCCTTCGGCATGGTGTCCGGGACGATCTATCCAGACGCACGTGGGGAGCGTGGCCGAGGTGGCACCGACGACCGCTGCGGACCCGGCCGGTATCCGTTGTTCACGACCGCTTCGGCGATGCTTCTCACCGTGACGCCCCGGCGGCGCGCTTGGTCGCGGAGCCGGCCGAAGGCCTCGTCGGCGCCGATCGACTCGCTGGCGACCAGGACCCCCTTGGCCTGCTCGATCATGACCCTGGAGTCGAGTGCGTGCTGAAGCTGGCCGACGGTGTTCCTCTCGTTGTCCAACCGAGTCGCCGAGGTCAGGAACGCCGAGGTCAGCGTGCCGATGAAGCCGGCGAGACCGAGGTCCTCGCCGGACCAGCGGCGCGGCTTTCGGGAGTAGAGGGTGAGGCTGCCCTCGCCGTCCTCCTGGACGAGGGGGAGGAGGACGTGCGCCATCGCGCGGATGCCGAGACGGTCCGCGACCTCGAGCTCGGCCGTCACCGCGGCGTCGGCGACGGATACGTGGCGCAGGTCCCGCACCACGGCGACGGTGGCCGTGCGGGTGTCGGCCATCGCCATGAGCCGGTCCCCGAGCAGCGGTGGGACAGGGACGTCTCCCAGCGAGCTGAGCCGGGGTGTGGCCTGTGCGAGCACGGCGTCGTGGGCGTTGCTGAGCACCGCCGCGTCGACGGAGAGGAGACGGCACGTCGCTGCCGTGATCACCTCCAGGTCGCTGGACGGTGACTCGCCTGCGGCGAGCACGGTGACAAGATCGCTCAGGTCCGGCCAGGGCATCTCCGGGTTGCTCACGCTCGCGTCCCTCCCTTCACCCCGATCATGCCCCGTCGGGACGCGTCGCGCCACCCGATCCGTGGTCACCGGGCGGGGTGGGGCTCGTCACGCTGAGCAGGCATCGAGGTGGTGTCCACCGGGGTGAACGGGATATCCCAGTGCGCGACGGACGCGCCGTCCGGGTCGAGCGTGAAGGTGCAGCGTCCACCCAGGTGCTGGGCGCGGTCGAGCATCCCGACGAGATCGAGACCGGCACCGTCACGGCGCTGCCAGGCGCCGCGATCGGAGATCATGACGTCGATGGCGTGGTCGCCGATCGCGATCGTGATGTCGGGCCGGCCGCGGCCCGAACCCGCGGCCGCTGAGACGACCACACCCCCGAGGAGCTCACCCAGGCCCTGGGCGACCGTCGGTGGAAGCCGGTCGAGGTCGCCGTGCACCGAGATGCTCGCGCCGGGGGCCGACAGCTCGGCGCTCGCGTCGAGCAGTGTCTGCAGGATGAGTCCGTTCGCGTCGTGGGTGGCGTCCTGGTCGTCGCGCCGGTCGAGTCCGAACGCCAGTCTGCGAAGGCCCCGGATGATGTCGTCGATGTCGCCGACGGCATCTCTCAGCCGGTCCCCCGAGGGGCCTTGGACCGAGCTGCTGATCGAGACGAGCTTGAAGCCGAGAGTGAGTAGATGCGCCATCGCGACATCCCGAAGCTCTTCGGCGATGCGCTCGCGCTCCTGCAGAAGGTCTCGGCCGGAATCGCTGGCCGCGGTTGTTGCTGACATCACTGTCCCCTAAGAGCCGAGACATGACGGATCGACTGCCGGGGTCAGGGGCTTTACTCGTGGTCACGGCGGAATCACGAGGTCAACAGCAGGTTATCAGCAGGGCGACGCGATGGACACAGACGCGGCGACTAGTCAGCCACGGCCGCGGCGTACTCCCTTGTAGATGCCCCACCGGACGATCCAAGGCTGCAGGACGGCGTCGATCGTCCACGCGGGGAAGCGGAACGGGCGTCCGTCGGGCGCGAAGACCTGGAGCCCGTCTCGCTGAACGCCGATCACCGAGCCCCAGCGGCGACGCGGTGGTTGGTAGCTGTCGAGCGGCCTCCCCTGGAGAACTGCCTTGATGTTGCGAGCGAGAAGCCGGTCGGCGCGGTTCCTCGCGGAGGATCTCAGCTGGTCGGTGGCCGCTACATCGCCCACCGCGAAGACGCCGTTCTGCCCCGTGACCTGGAGATTCGGATCCACCACGACGAACCCGCGGTCGTCGAGGATCTCCGCGGGAAGCCAGCCGGTGTTGGGGTGCACGCGTCCGATGGCCCAGAGGACGGCGTCGGCCTTCGCCGGTGGTTGGCCGGTGCTCCACGTGACCGCGTCGCTGGTGATCTCGTCCCCGACGAAGCCGCGCGGAAGCTCGGCGCGATGGCTCGGGTGCAGCCCGACGCCTCTCTCGACAAGACGTCTCTCCAGGCTCTGCCACGTTCTTCGATGGTGCTGGGGGAGGGCGCGCTCGCCCGGGTAGTACAGGTCGACCTGCTTGTCGGGCCACGTGCTGCTGATGTTGGCCGCACTGCTGACAGCCGCTGCGCCACCGCCGATGACGATCACCGAGGCCGCTTTCCGCAGCTGCTGGTGGACATGCTGCAGGTCGGCATCGATCTGGTCGTCCGTCTGGAAGCCCGGCCTTCTCCAAAATCCGTTGCTGACCCCCGTCGAGATGACCAGCAGGTCGTACGGCTCAGGGCGGGTTGTGCCGTCCGGCCGCTCGACATGGACGGCCCGGTGCGCAAGGTCGAGGCCGACGAGAGTGCCGTGGATGGCATCGGCCCGATCGAGTCCGCGGAACCGGTCGAACGAGATCCGGTAGTCGCGCTCCCACTCGGCCGGTCTGCTGACTCGGGCGCCGAGCTCTTGGCCGCTGATCAGCCCTGGCTTCGTGGAGATCCCGACGACGTCGGCGTGCTTCGAGAGGCGTACCGCTGTCAGGACACCCGTGTCGCCGAGCCCCGCGATGACGACCCGCTTGCGCCTCACCCTGCCGCCTTGGGTGGTCTCGGCACGAGGCGGGGCACCCGGTCGATGACGTCCTGGTAGGCCGGCCGCCGCGCGAGACTGCGCTTCTCCATCATCGGGATGCTCGCACCCAGGAACATCGCCGTCATCGCGACGGTGCCGGCGAACAGCCACCACCAGTCGCCAGGCGAGGCGGCCAGGCCGAACAGGGCGAGGGAGAACCAGAAGCAGATCTCTCCGAAGTAGTTCGGGTGCCGCGACCAGCCCCAGAGTCCGCCGTCCATCACCTGGCCCGGTTGGCTGCCGCGGGTGAACCGGTGCATCTGAAGGTCCGCGCCGAACTCCAGGGCGACGGCACCAAGGCCCAGCGCGCAGGCGGCGATGTCGAGCCAGCCGACGTCCTGACCCGTGTGGGTGACCGCGACGTAGATCGGCAAGGATCCCAAGAAGACCTGGAGGGTCGGGATGAGGTGGATCGCGACGAGGTCCACGATCACCGCGAATCTGCCGGCCCGTTCGCGAAACAGCGGGTAGCGCCAGTCCTCGTGATGGAGCCCGGGGAACGCGTACACCCAGTTGCCGGTCAGCCGGATCGACCAACAGAGGACCACCAGCGCTACGAGGATGACGCGGACGTCGGGGACGTCCTCGCCGGCCGAGGCCCACCAATAGAGAAGGAGAAGCGGAGGAACGACGCTCCAGTACGCGTCGTAGAAGCTGGAGTTCTTGTGCAACCGGCTTGCACCGAAGATGACGAGCGTCGCGAGGACGTCTGCGATCAGGGTGTCGAGCCACAGGTGAGGCGTGTCAGGTCCCCAGATCAGCCAAGCCGTAGCCACAGCGAGGGCGATGACGTACGCCGCGGCGACGCGGACGAGAGACTCTGACTTGCTCACCGCTCGAAGGTAGTGGACCTTTCGAAGAATTGGAACATGTTCTAGCTGTGTCGAGTGGTCGGGCGTCAGCGGGCGAGCGTGTGGAGCAGACCGGTGACCGCGGCCGCGGCGGCGTCGGCATCCTGGGCGCGGATCGCGTCGAAGACGGCGACGTGCTCGTCGGCGATCTCGGCGGTCTCGTCATCGAGGTGAATGGTGGCGCGCAGGGTGTCCTCGAAGCCGGCGTAGAGCTCGATGAGGAGCGGGTTGTGGGTCGCGGTGACCACGCCGAGGTGGAACTCCGCGTCGGCCTCCGCGAAACCGTCGGCGTCCCCGGCTGCGACGGAGGCTGCGCGGCGTTCCATGATGGCGGTCAGGGATCGCAGGTCGTCCTCGGTGCGGCGCTCGGCAGCAAGTGCCGCGGCGCGGGTCTCGATCGCATGGCGGACCTCGAGGACGTGGGTCAGGTCGACCCGGCCGACCTGGCGCCTCATCATCGCGGCGACCTCGTTGGAGGCGGCGACGTACGTCCCGTCCCCGCGCCGCACCTCCAGCACCCCGGTGTGGGCCAGGGCTCGCACGGCCTCGCGGACCGTGTTGCGGCTGACGCCGAGCGCGGCGGCGAGCTCGGGCTCGGGCGGGATGCGGGTGCCGACGGCCCACTCGCCGTCGGTGAGGAGCTCGCGCATGCCGTCGATCGCCTGGTCGACCAGGGAGCGAGGCGTGGTGGTCGAGAGCGGCATGATGCCGTCCTTTCATCCAATCATCCGATGTCTGGCATCCTAGTGGGTGTGAAGTCGCGTCTCCAGTCCCGCCCCGAGTCACCGCCGTCGAACACCGCCGTTCGGTCGACGGCATGGCTGCTGATCGCGGTCCTGCTGGTGGCCGCGAACCTGCGCGGGGGCATCACGTCCCTCGGCGCCCTGCTCGACAGCCTCGACGGGCTCTCGGCCGGAACCAGATCCTTCCTGACGTCGCTGCCGGTGCTGTGCTTCGCGGTCGTCGGCGCGACCGGGATGACGCTCGCGCGCCGGCTCGGCGTGCACCGTGGCATCGGCGTCGCGCTCGGCCTGCTCGTGGCCGGTCTGCTGGTCCGGGTGGTCGGTGACCCGTGGCTGCTCCTCGTCGGCACGTTCGTCGCCTGTGCCGGCATCGCGCTGGCCAACGTGCTGCTTCCCGCGGTCGTCAAGGAGGGCTTCCCGAACCGGGTCGGCGCGGTCACCGGTGCCTACAGTGCGGTGATGTCCCTGGGTGCGGCGATCGCGGCCGGGGCCACGGTGCCGATCGCCCACGCCGCTGGGAGCTGGCGGGTCGGTCTCGGCGTCTGGGCGCTGCTCGCCCTCTTGGCCCTGCTGGCGTGGGTGCCGCACCTGAGGGAGCGCGACCTGCGCCGCGGTGGCGGGCCGCGGGTGTCGCTGTGGCGGGAGCCGGTCGCGTGGGCCGTGACCGTCGTCTTCGGCACCCAGTCGCTGTTCGCGTACGTCGTGATGAGCTGGCTGCCCAGCATCTACGCCGACGCCGGCTTCAGCCACGCGACGGCAGGGCTGCTGCTCGCGGTGAGCATCCTGGTCGGCGTACCCGTGTTCTTCCTGGCGCCGACGCTCGCGATCCGGTCGCCCCAGCAGGGCCACCTGGTCGCGGTCCTGACCGCGCTGCTGGCGATCGGGTTCGCCGGCCTCTGGCTCGCTCCCGTCGCCGGCGCCTGGCTCTGGGCGGTGCTGATCGGCATCGGCGGCGCGGTCTTCCCGGTGGTGCTGACCCTGTTCAGCATCCGCACCGCGACCACCGCCGGCACCACCGCGCTGTCCTCGATGGCCCAGAGCATCGGCTACCTGCTCGCCGCCGGCGGCCCCTTCCTCGTCGGCCTGCTGCGCGAGTCCACCGGCTCCTGGTCCGTCCCGATCGCGCTCCTGCTGGGCCTCGCGGTCATCCAGATCTGTGCCGGGTATGTCGCCGGCCGCCCGGTCGTCATCGGAGACCCGGATGACACGGTGCCGTCCTCCCGGCACGACCGCTGACGGGCGGCAATACTGCTGGGCATGACAGTGACTGCGGAGCGGACGGATCGGGTCGGACTCTCGGTGGTGGCGGCGGTGGTCGTCGTGGCGGTGGAGGCCGCGCGGCTGCTGCTCCTGGACCGGTTTCGGTGGGAGCTCGGCTATCCGGAGACCTACGCGGTCCAGGGTGTGCTGTTCACGCTGGTCTACCTGACGTACGCGGCGGTGCTGGTCTGGCGCGGACGAACGTTCGTTCGCCGGATCACGGCCCCGCTCCTTCTGCTCGTGCCCTGGCTCTTCGATTCCTTCTGGCTCGTGATGAGCTTCCTGATGGCGCGCGGGCCGTTCGACCTGCCGTCTGGTGAGTGGTGGCTGTGGATGATCCGGCTGCAGATGGTGGTCACGGTGCTGTGCCTGACGGCCGCGTGGGGGATCGCGCGGCGCCGGGGCTACCTGTGGCTGGTCGGGCTGGTCGTGCCCGGGGTGCTGATGTTGGTGTGGATCAGGTGGGCGGATCGGGCCTGGGAGACGCTGGGTGGTCAGCCGGTGGTCTCCGACCTCTTCATGATGGTGTCCACCGTGGCCATCCCGCTCATCGGCTGCCTGGCCTGCTGGGGCGTCGAGGCCCTGTCGCGGACGGCTCGACCGGCCCAGGTCGCGGCTGCCTGACAGCTATCTCGCGGCCGGCGGATTCTTTGCCTTCTTGGGCAATTCAGGGTTGGTCGGGGCGACCCGGACACCCAGTGCGGAGTGGGCGTAGCTGGCCAGCTGCTGCTCGGCCCGCTCCAGGGTCAGCGACGAGTTGTGAGCCAGGAGGTGGAGGCCGAAGGCGTCCTCGAGGGCGACGAAGTTGCGGGCGATCGCCTCGGCCGAGTCGGTGAGCGTGAAGACGCCGGTCGCGTGTCCGACCTCGAGCACGGCGACGTAGAGCGAGACCTCGCGGTCGAAGAGCAGCGTCATCAGGGTGGCGTGCATCGGGCTGCGGCTCGCGTTGACCGAGATCTCGTCGAGGACCTGGCTCAGCAGGAGGTCCTCACCTCGGGGAAGACCCGAGTACATCAGGCGACCGAGCTTCTCGGCGGGGGAGAGGTCGCCCTCGATCGCTCGCTGCCGCGACCAGTAGTAGCGGTCGGTCGCGGCCTGGTGGGCGGCCTCGATGAGGCCGTCGAGCTCGGGGTAGTAGTAGGCGATCAGGCGCGGTGAGATGCCGGCCTCGGCGGCGATGTTCTTCATCGTGGCGCCGGCCAGGCCATGGGTGCCGATCACGGTCAGTGTTGCCGCGGTCAGGTGTTCGCGTCGGGCGGCCTGGTCCTTGCGTCGAGCCATGCTCAACCGTAACGCCTATGTGAAATCTGTGGGCAGAAGATTGACACCCGGTGTGGCGAGGCTCATATTTGCGGTGAAGCGCAAAGAAAGGACTTGCACGTGCGAACCCACCAGGACTGGCTCGACCTAGCCGCCGAGGTCCGCCCACGGACACAACCATTCGTCGGGGGCCGTTCCGTCGACACCGCGGAGGGCTTCTTCGAGAACCGCAACCCCGCCACCGGCGCCCTGCTCGCCGAGGTCGCCGACGCCGGCGCCGCGGGTGTCGACGCCGCCGTGCGGGCGGCTCGGTCTGCGTACGACGACGGCGGGTGGTCGCGGGCGGGGGTCGGATTCCGTCGCGAGCGGATGCTCCGCTTCGCCGACCTCCTCGCCGATCACGCGGCTGAGCTGGCCGTCCTGGACGCGCTCGACATGGGCAAGCGGGTCGTGGATGCGTACGACCTGGACCTGCCGTTCTCGGTGAACCTGTTCCGCTACTACGCCGAGGCGATCGACAAGATCAACGACGAGGTCGCGCCGACCCCGCCGGGCACCACCGCCCTGATCCGCCGGGTCCCGCTCGGTGTCGTCGGCGCGGTCGTGCCGTGGAACTACCCGGTCGACATGCTCGCCTGGAAGGTCGCGCCCGCGATGGCCGCCGGCAACAGCGTCGTGCTGAAGCCCGCCGAGCAGTCACCGTCCTCGGCGCTGCGGATCGCCGAGCTCGCCGCCGAGGCCGGCATCCCCGACGGCGTCCTCAACGTCGTCCCCGGCCTGGGGGAGACCACCGGCCGCGCCCTCGGCCTACACCCCGACGTCGACGTGCTCGCCTTCACCGGCTCGACCGAGGTCGGCGCCTACTTCCTGCAGTACGCCGGCCAGTCCAACCTCAAGCAGGTCTGGCTCGAGTGCGGCGGCAAGAGCCCGCACGTCGTCTTCGCCGACGCCGAGGACCTCGCGGCCACCGCCAAGCAGACCGCCTTCGGCATCTGGTTCAACCAGGGCGCGGTCTGCTCGGCGCACTCCCGCGTCCTGGTCCAGCGCGAGGTCCACGAGGAGTTCGTCGACCTCGTCGCGAAGGAGGCCGCCGCGTACGCTCCCGGGGACCCGCTCGACCCGGCCGCCGGGATGGGCGCGATCGTCTCGCCCGAGCAGACCGACCGGATCATGGAGTTCGTCGACGGCGCCCGCGACTCCGGAGCGCGTCTGGTCACCGGCGGCGAGCGGGTCACCCGCGAGGGCAGCGACTGCTACGTCCAGCCCACCGTCTTCGACGGCGTCGACCCAGCCTCCACCCTCGCCCGCGAGGAGGTCTTCGGGCCGGTCCTGGCGGTCACTGCCTTCGACACCGAGGACGAGGCCGTCGCGCTCGCCAACGACACCGCGTACGGCCTGGCCGCCTCGGTCGCGACCAGCAACCTCGGCCGTGCGCACCGGCTCGCCGAGCGGATCCACGCCGGCACCGTGACCGTGAACGGCGTCGACGCCTTCAGCGCCTGGACCCCGTTCGGCGGGTTCAAGGGCTCGGGCTTCGGGCGCGACCTCTCACTCCACGCCCTCGACAAGTACGTCGGTCTCAAGACCGTCTGGATCAACCACTGACCTGCCCGCACCAACAGGGACATCAACCATGACGCAGACCAACCAGCCGACCGCGCTCGCGGCCGAGCAACAGTCACATCTCCGCAAGTCGCTGCGACGCTTCGACATCGTCTTCCTGCTCATCGCCGCCGTCGTCGGCCTCGAGACCCTCGGGCAGGTCTCGCTCTACGGCGCCGAGGCGTTCACGTGGGCGCTCGTGCTCGCGGTCTTCTTCCTCGTGCCGTACGGCCTGATCTTCGCCGAGACCGGCGCCGCGTTCAGCGAGGAGGGCGGGGCCTACACCTGGGTCCGGGACGCCTTCGGGCGCCCGGCGGCCGCGGTGGCCGCGATCCTGACCTGGATCACCCAGCCGGTGTGGGTGGGTGGCTCGATGGCCTTCCTCGCCGCCGAGACGGTGAGCACCTACATCACCCCGCTCGAGCACGGCTCGCTCGGCGACTACCTGTTCAAGATCGTGTTCATCTGGATCACCGTGGTCGCGGCGATCGCCAGCCTCGCCAAGGGCAAGTGGCTGCCGACCAGCGGCGCGATCCTCAAGGTCGCCCTGCTCGCGTTCTTCGTGCTGACCACGGTCATCTACGCCGCGAAGAACGGCGTCGTCGATCTCAGCGGAGGCGACTTCAGCCCGACCCTGCTCGGCCTGTTCGGCTCGGTGCCGATCCTGCTCTTCGCCTACCTCGGCTTCGAGTCGTCCAACAGCGCCGCCGGTGAGATGGAGAACCCGGCCCGCGACGTACCGGTCTCGATCTTCCGCTCCTGCGCGACCGCCGCGGTCTGCTACCTGGTGCCGATCTTCGCGATCCTGCTCGTCGTCCCCAGCGACGACATCACCGGCATCGGCGGCCTCCTCGACGCCGTCGGCACGGTCTACTCCGTCTACGGCGCCGCAGCGGAGCCGCTGCTCACGCTCACCGCCGTCGTCTTCGTCTACATCCTGATGAGCCAGGGCGCGGCGTGGATGATCATCTCCGACCGCATGCAGGCGATGACCGCGGCCGACGGCTCCTTCTTCGGCGGCTTCTTCGGCCGTTTCCACGAGGGTCTGGGCACTCCGGTGCGGGTCAACATGCTCTCCGGCGTCGTGGCGACCGTCTTCCTGCTGGTCGCGATGCAGGTCACCGGCGACGGCGCCTCGATCTTCGGTGTCGTCCTGACCATCTCGATCTCGACCTTCCTGCTCAGCTACCTGCTGGTCATCCCGGCCGCGATCCGGCTGCGCACCCGCTACCCCGACCGTCCGCGCCCGTTCCGGGTCCCCGTCTCCGACCGCGGCTTCGCGGTGCTCGGCTGGCTGGCCTTCGCCTGGGTCCTGCTCGGCTCGTGGGTCGCGGTGCTCCCGGGCACCCTCGAGCGGCTGTTCGGCGAGGCGTACCCGTTCAAGGAGATCTGGGGCGTGAGCCAGCTGACCTTCGAGGTCTTCACGCTCGGCACCCTCGGCTGCCTGCTGCTGCTGTGCGCCGTCGGGTACGTCCGCGGTGCCCGCGTCCGCGCCCAGGTCGGCGCCCCTGTCCCGTCCGTTCCCACCGAGGAGACCACTCGATGAACGCGTACGACATCCTGTTCGAGCCCGTGCAGATCGGGCCGTTCACCACGAAGAACCGCTTCTACCAGGTGCCCCACTGCAACGGCATGGGCTACCGCGACCCCAGCGCCCAGGCGGCGATGCGCAAGATCAAGGCCGAAGGCGGCTGGTCGGTCGTGTGCACCGAGCAGGTGGAGATCCACGCGACCTCCGACATCGCGCCGTTCATCGAGCTGCGGATCTGGGACGACCAGGACCTGCCCGCGCTCAAGCGGATCGCCGACGCGATCCACGAGGGCGGCGGCCTGGCCGGCATCGAGCTCGCCCACAACGGGATGAACGCGCCGAACCAGCTCAGCCGCGAGACCCCGCTCGGGCCCGCGCACCTCCCGGTCGCGCCCGACACCATCGCACCGGTCCAGGCCCGGGCGATGTCGCTGCAGGACATCGAGGACCTGCGGCGCTGGCACCGCAATGCCGTACGCCGCTCGCTCGAGGCCGGCTACGACGTCGTCTACGTCTACGGCGCCCACGGCTACGGCGCTCCGCACCACTTCCTCTCGCGGCGCTACAACAACCGCACCGACGCGTACGGTGGCTCGCTCGAGAACCGGATGCGGCTGCTCCGTGAGCTTCTCGAGGACACCATCGAGGAGGTCGCCGGGCGGGCCGCGGTGGCCTGCCGGATCACGGTCGAGGAGGAGATCGACGGCGGCATCACCCGCGAGGACATCGAGGGCGTGCTGCGCGAGCTCGGCGAGCTGCCCGACCTGTGGGACTTCGCGATGGGCAGCTGGGAGGGTGACTCGGTCACCTCGCGGTTCGCGCCCGAGGGTCGCCAGGAGGAGTTCGTCGCCGGGCTGAAGAAGCTGACCTCCAAGCCGGTGGTCGGCGTCGGTCGGTTCACCTCGCCCGACGCGATGGTGCGCCAGGTCAAGGCCGGGATCCTCGACCTGATCGGTGCCGCGCGCCCGTCGATCGCGGACCCGTTCCTGCCGAACAAGATCCGCGACGGCCGGCTCAACCTGATCCGCGAGTGCATCGGCTGCAACATCTGCGTCTCCGGCGACCTCACCATGTCGCCGATCCGCTGCACCCAGAACCCGAGCATGGGGGAGGAGTGGCGCCGCGGCTGGCACCCGGAGAAGATCCGGGCCAAGGAGAGCGACTCCCGCATCCTCGTCGTCGGCGCCGGTCCCTCCGGCCTGGAGGCGGCCCGTGCGCTCGGGCTCCGGGGCTACGACGTCGTGCTGGCCGAGGCCGGCCGCGACCTCGGTGGCCGGGTCACCGCAGAGTCGAAACTGCCGGGTCTCTCCGCGTGGGGCCGGGTCAAGGAGTACCGCGAGGCCGTCCTCGCCGAGCTCCCCAACGTCGAGATCTACCGTGAGTCGCCGATGACCGGAGAGGACATCGTCGAGTTCGGCTTCGAGCACGTCATCACCGCGACCGGCTCCACCTGGCGCACCGACGGCGTCGCGCGCTTCCACACCACCGCGATGCCGATCGCCGAGGGCATGCAGGTGCTCGGTCCGGACGATCTCTTCGCCGGTCGGCTGCCTTCGGGGAAGAAGGTGGTCGTCTACGACGACGACCACTACTACCTGGGCGGCGTCCTCGCCGAGCTGCTCGCGCAGAAGGGCTACGACGTCTCGATCGTCACCACTGCGTCGCAGGTCTCAGCCTGGACCAACAACACCTTCGAGATCAACCGGATCCAGCGCCGCCTGATCGAGAACGGCATCACCCGGGTCACCGACCACGCGGTCATGTCCGTCGGGGCCGGCGGCGTGCGGGTGCAGGACGTCTACGCGGGCATCGAGCGCGAGCTCGACTGCGACGCGGTCGTCATGGTCACCGCCCGCCTGCCGAAGGAGGAGCTCTACCTCGACCTCGTGGCCCGTCGCGACGCCGGCGAGATCGCCTCCGTACGCGGCATCGGCGACTCCTGGGCCCCCGCCACGATCGCCGCCGCAGTGTGGTCCGGTCGCCGCGCCGCCGAGGAGTTCGACGCCGTCCTGCCCTCCAACGACGAGGTGCCGTTCCGGCGCGAGGTGACCCAGCTGGCCTGAGGCGCAACCCTGCCGGCTGGTGCCCGGTGCGGAGGTGGGCGACCGCCTCCGCACCGGGTCATCTCGTATCCGGATCAGTAGAGCTCGGTGCGGGTGTCGGTCCACAGGGCCGCGCCGTGCACGTCGGCATCGGCGATCCCGGCGGCAAGGGCGACGGTGCAGGTGACGACGGACGGGCCGCCGGCGTCGTGGCGGGGCGCCTCGCAGACGATGGCGCCGTTCGGCGCGATCACCCGGCTGCGGCCGAACATGGCCGCCTCGCCCTCACCACCGGCCTGGTTGACCGTGATCCACCACTGGCCGTTGGCGAGGGCGTTGGCCGGGTGCAGCAGTTCCCACCAGGTCTCGGCACCGGCCTCGTAGGCGGCCGGCATCACCACCAGGCGGGCGCCGCGGTCGCGTAGCGCTCGGGCGTAGCCCGGCTGGTCGCCGTCGAAGCAGATCGCCATCCCGATCCGGCCGAAGGGCTCGGTATCGATCACCGTCGCCTCGGAGCCTGCGGCGAAGACGGCGTCCTCGGCGGTGGCGCGGTAGAGGTGAGCCTTGCGGTGTCGGGCAACGATCTCCCCGGTCGGGTCGTACACCACCGTCGTGTTGTAGGTGGCCTCCTCGGCCAGCTCCGGAACGGAGCCGGCGAACAGCCAGATGCCGTGGGTGCGCGCGGCCTCCGCGAGCCGATCGCTGCGCGGCCCGGGCACCGGCTCGGCGGCCGCGGCCACGATCTCCCCGAGCCGCGAAGCGTCGTAGCCGCTCGCCCACAGCTCGGGCAGGACAACCAGGTCAGCGCCCAGGTGGGCGGCTTCTGCGACGAGCGCGAGCGCGGTGTCGAGGTTGGTGGCCGGGTCGCCGGGCACGGCGTGCCACTGGACCATCCCGATCGTGACGCGGTCCTGCATGAGGGGTGCCTCCTGGAGAAGGGTGGGTGAACCCCTCATCACAGGTCCCGACAGGGGCGATGTCAACGAGCATCGGCATCTGATTTGCCGATGCAGAGCAACGAAAACCGGTGTTGGTCGGCGACCTTCGCGCGGCCCTACCGTGTTCTGGATCACGGGTCTCGGGCCCCACCCCGGAGCCGGCATCCCAGGAGGACATTCCTATGCAGCAAGAGCCAGTCGAGACCACGATCACAGTCGAGAAGCGCACCATCGACCACATCCCCGTGACCGAGCGGCACGGGCGAGCGCGTGACCTGTTCACCATCTGGTTCGGCTCCAACATCATGTTGCTCACCGTGGCCACCGGCGTCGTCGCGACCGCCGTCTACGGGCTGCCGGTGTGGGCCGCGGTCATCGCGCTCGTCCTCGGCCACGCGGTCGGCGGCGTGGTGATGGCGCTGCACGCCGCGCAGGGGCCGCAGATGGGCGTCCCGCAGATGCTGCAGACCCGGGCGCAGTTCGGCTCGTACGGCAGCTTGCTCGTCGTCATCCTGGTGATCTTCATGTACGTCGGGTTCTTTGCCTCCAACATGGTCCTCGGCGGTCAGGCGGTCTCCAGTCTGTTCGGTCTCGACGAGACCCTCTCGATCATCGTGATCGGCTTGGTCAGCGTCGTCGGCGCGGTCGTCGGCTACCGGATGATCCACGCGCTGACCGGCCTGATGAGCCTTGTCTCGGGCGTCGTCCTGGTCCTCGCGTTCGTCTGGATGCTCGGCGTCCACCAGCTGCCCACCGGCACCTTCCACACTGATGGCGCCACCCTGTCCGGCTTCATGGGCACGGTCTCGCTCGCCGCGCTGTGGCAGATCGCGTACGCGCCCTACGTCTCCGACTACACCCGCTACATGCCGCGCGACACCGGTGTGCGGCCCGCGTTCTGGGCGACGTACGCGGGTGCCGTGCTCGGCTCGCTGTTCCCGATGCTCCTCGGCGCGCTCGTCGGTGCCGCGCTGCCCGCGGCCGACACGGTCACCGGGCTGCAGGAGCTGACCCCGGGCGTCGGCGGACTGATCATTGCCGTCTTCGGCATCGGCATCGCCTGCACCAACGCGATGAACCTCTACTGCGGCGCCCTCTCCACGATCACCGTCGGCCAGACGATCTTCCCGAGGTGGGTTCCCGGCGCCTCGGCGCGTGCGGTCGTCTCCGCGGTCCTCTTCGCCGGCGCGGTCGTGATGGCGCTGGTCGGCAAGGACAACTTCCTGGTCAACTTCACCAACTTCATGCTCCTGCTGCTCTGCGTGCTGGTGCCGTGGACCGCCGTCAACCTGGTCGACTACTACGCGCTCAAGCACGGCGACTACGACATCGACTCGCTCTTCGAGCGCGACGGCGGCCGCTACGGCCGGTTCAACCTGATTGCGGTCGCCTGCTACTTCCTCGGCATTCTGGTCCAGATCCCGTTCCTGAGCACCGCGATGTACGTCGGCCCGCTTGCCGAGCGGCTGGGTGGCGTCGACATCTCCTGGATCGTCGGCCTGGCGGTGATCAGCCCGCTCTACCTGTTCCTGATGAGGCGCTTCGCCCGCTTCTCCGGTCATCGCCCGGTGGTCGAGGCGGGCGGCGTCGCATGACGGTGGCCGAGACGACCTTCGACTACCTGGTCGTCGGCGGCGGTACGTCCGGCAGCCTGCTCGCGGCGCGCCTGAGCGAGGACCCCGGCGTCACCGTGGGCCTCCTCGAGTGGGGCCCGGACGACGAGCACGAGCCCCGCGCTCGAGAGTTGCGACGCTGGGCGGAGATGCTCGAGGGCGAGTACGACCTCGACTACCGCAGCGTCGCGCAGGAGCGGGGCAACTCGGCGATCCGGCAGGCGCGGCTCCGGATCCTCGGCGGCTGCTCCGACGGCAACACGATGATCTCGTGGCGTACGCTCGCCGCCGATCTCGACGAGTGGGTCGACCGGGGCGCGGCCGGCTGGTCGGCCGACGTCGTCCAGCCCTACTACGACCGGCTGAAGACCCCGATCCGACCCGTGGCCGACGCCGACCGCAACCCGATGGTGGCCGACATGGTCGCCGCGGCGGCGACGGCGCTCGACATCCCGCTCCAGGAGGCCTGGAACGACGGCCGCCTGGATGAGCGCGCCGAGGGCGCGGGCTTCTTCGAGGTCGGCTACACGCCCGAGGGCAACCTCCGCTCCTCGACCTCCATCCACTATCTGCACCCTGCGCGGGCCACGCGCGAGAACCTCCACGTCGTCCTCGGGACGCGGGTGGAGCGGGTCGACGTCGTCGACGGGGTGGCCACCGGCGTATGCGCCCGGGTCGACGGCTCGCCGGTGCGGTTCTCCGCGCGGCGTGAGGTGATCCTGTGCTGCGGTGCGATCGACACGCCCCGGTTGCTGCAGCTCTCCGGCATCGGCCCGCGAGCCGTCCTCGAGGACGCCGGCGTGCCCGTGCTCGTCGACCTGCCAGGTGTGGGGGAGAACCTCATGGACCACGCCGAGGGCCTGGTCGTGTGGGAGCTGAAGGAGTCGCCGCCGCCGACCTGCGCGAGCGGCTGGGACGCCGGCGCGCTGGTCAGCATCACGGAGCCCGACGACCGTCCCGACGTCCTCATGCACTTCCCGGTCGAACCCTGGGCCGTCCATGCCGAGGCGTACGGTGCCGAGCTGCCCGAGCGGATCTGCTCGATCGCCCCCAACGTCGCCCGTCCCGCCTCCCGAGGCCGGGTCTGGATCACCTCGGCCGACCCCGGGGTCGCGCCGTCGATCGACTACCGCTACTTCACCGACCCCGAGGGCCGCGACGAGGCAGTGCTCGTCGCGGGCGTACGCCTCGCCCGGCGGATCGCCGAGGCCGAACCCTTCGCCTCGCGGCTGGTGCGCGAGGTCTTCCCGGGCCCGGAGGTGTGGACCGACGAGGAGATCAGCGAGGTCGCCCGGGCTACGCACCAGACCGTCTACCACGTCAGCGGCACCTGTGCGATCGGCGCGGACGACGACCCGCTCGCGGTGCTCGACCCGTCGCTGCGGGTGCGCGGCGTCGACGGGCTGCGCGTCGTGGACGCCTCGGTCTTCCCGCAGCTGGTCGCCACCAACCCGGTCGTCACCATCATGATGGTGGCCGAGCGGGCGGCGGACCTGATCAGAGAAGCCTGATCAGGTCCGCCTGATCAGAGCGACCTGATCTCCTCGGCCAGCTCGGCGACGATGGCGAGCTGGTGCGAGAGCGTCCGGGCGGACGGTTGCTGGGCGATGAAAGTCTCCTCGAACGGGTCGACGACCTCGGTGCGGATCCCCGAGAGCGTCTCGACGATCGCAAGACCGCAGAACGGCACCTCGGACTCGGCGTACCCGCCCTCGTGGACGGCGACCACACGGCCCTCGCAGACCTCGTCGGCCAGCTCCATGACCAGTGCGGTCATCTGGCGGAAGCTGTCGGCGTAGAGCAACTGGCGGGCCAGCGGGTCGACCATGTTGGCGTCGAGCCCGCTGGCGATCACGATCAGCTCGGGTGCGAAGTCGCGCACCGCGGGCAGCACGATGTCGCGCATCGCGGCCAGGTAGGTCTCGTGGCCCGATCCCGGCGGGAGCGGCACGTTGAGGTTGTAGCCGAGGCCGACGCCGTGGCCTCGGTCGGTGGTGGCTCCGGTGTCGACCGGGAAGCAGTTCTCCTGGTGGATCGAGACGGTGAGGACGTCATCGCGCTCGTAGTAGACCGCCTCGGTGCCGTTGCCATGGTGCACGTCCCAGTCGATGACGGCGACCCGGCCGAGACCATGCTCGGCCTTGACCGCCTCGACCGCGATCGCGATGTTGGCGAGCAGGCAGAAGCCCATGCCCTCCTCGGGCAGGCAGTGATGGCCCGGCGGGCGGGAGAGCGCGTAGGCGTTGCGGTAGCGGCCGCACACCACATCGGTGACCGCCCGCTTGGCTAGGCCCGCGGAGAGCGCGGCGATCTCGAAGCCGCCGTGCGAGAACAGTGCCTCCTGGCCGATCTCTCCGCCCCGCCCCGCGCTGAGCTCCTCGAACCGGTCCAGGTACGCCGCGGGGTGCACCCGCAGCAGGTCCTCGCGCGTCACCGGCTCGGCGCTGAGCACGTCGAGCTGCTCGGCCAGGCCGGAGACGTCGAGCAGCGACTTGAACCGCCGCTTCGACTCCGGCGACTCCGGGTGCCCGCCGGTCGCGAGCGGTTGCAGCCACCCGCCGACCGGCAGGAACAGCACGGCCTCACCGGTGCTGTGCCATAGGCAGCGCTCGTCGTGGTAGAACGCCGTGCCCGCGGTCATTACGCACGCGCCTGGCGGTCGTACGCCGCGTAGCTCCGCTGGGTCGCGATGTGGCCGGCGACGTGCTTGGCGTCGTGCCACACGCCCCAGATGAAGCTCGAGCCACGGCGGGAGAGCCAGGGGAGTCCGACGAAGTAGACGCCGGGCTCGGTGGAGACGCCGCGGCGGTGGGCCGGGCGGCCGTTCTCGTCGAGCGCGTCGACCTGGAGCCAGCCGTAGTCGGTGGCGAAGCCGGTCGCCCAGATGATCGTGGTGATCCCGGCCTCGGCCAGGTCGAGGGAGAGCAGGGGCGTGGTCGCAGCCGAAGGGGCGGGGCCGAGGTCACGGGCCGAGGGTTCCTCGGGCAGGTCGATGCCGTTGCGGGTGACGTACTCGTCGGCGGCGTCGAGGAGGGCGAGGTAGTTGGCGTCGCCCTGGGCGATGTTCTCGGCCAGGTCCTCGCGGAAGGTGAGCGTGCCGGCATCGAACCGGTCGGTCATCCCGACGAGCTGGATCCCCAGCGCCTCGAGGGCACGGAAGTCGACGGTGTGGCCACCGCGAGCGCCGCTGACGGCGATCGTGACGTGCTCCGCACCGGCGGCCGGGGTCTCCAGGTCCCACAGGCCCAGGACGCCGAGCCACCAGCAGAAGTCGCGGCCGCGGTAGCTGCGCGGGGGACGGTCGTGCGCACCGACCGAGAGGTGGACCTGGCGGCCGGAGCGCTGCAGCTCGTCGGCGATCTGGACACCGGAGGAGCCGGCGCCGACAACGAGGACGTTGCCCTCGGGAAGCTGGTCGGGGTTGCGGTAGTCGCTCGAGTGCATCTGCACCGGCACGGCGCCGTCAGGGACGATCGGCGGGTAGACCGGCCGCTGGAACGGACCGGTGGCGGCCACGACGAAGCGCGCGTCGATGACGCCGTCGGAGGTCTCGACCCGGAAGCCAGGACGGCCCTCGTGGCGGGTCACCGAGGTGACCTCGACGCCGGTCCGGATCGGAGCGGCGATCTTCTCGGCGTACGCCTCGAAGTAGGCGGCGACCTGGTCCTTGGTGGCGAACGCCTCCGCGTCGACGTCCTGGAACTCCAGGCCCGGGAACCGGTCGTGCCAGGCGGGGCCGTTGGCGACGAGCGAGTCCCAGCGCATCGTGCGCCAGCGCTCGGCGATCCGGTCACGCTCCAGCACGAGATGGGGTACGCCGTTGTCGCTCAGGTGCTCGCTCATCGCCACGCCGGCCTGACCGGCGCCGACGACGAGGACCTCGATCTGTTCGTTGGACATACTCAGATCCTGAGCCGCCACGCTGCTCGTGTCCAACAGATGTTGTTGGCCTTACCGATCGGATCAGCCGATGCAATCACCGCCACCGCCATTGCATCTGTTTCATTGACGGTAGTCCGTGGAAACATCTGTTGGACACATGCTCGCCGACGAGGTGAACTGGTCGTCGTGGAGACCAACAAACCCAGCAGCATCGTCGTCGGCGGACACACCCGGATCCGCCCGTTCAACACCAGCGTCACCTACCCCGAGCAGAACCTCGACAACGACCTGTGCCAGGCCGTCGTCGCGGGCAACACCGTCTACGTGCGGGGTCAGATCGGGCAGGACCTGGACACCAGCGAGTCGGTCGGCATCGGCGACGTCGAGGCGCAGACCGAGCAGGCGATGGCCAACATCAAGATGCTGCTCGAGGAGTCCGGTGCCGAGATGGAGCACCTGGTCAAGCTCACCATCTACATCGTCGACCCGCGCTACCGCGAGACCGTCTACCGGACGATCGGCCGCTGGACCAAGGGCGTGCACCCGATCTCCACCGGCCTGGTGATCTCCGCCCTGGCCCGTCCGGAGTGGCTGGTCGAGGTCGACGCGATCGCGGTCATCCCCGAGGTGACGAAGTGACCTTCTCCGTCCTCGCCACCGACGGCAACGGCGCCGTCGGCATCGCCGTGACCTCCTCCAGCCCGGCCGTCGCCGCGCGCTGCGTCCACCTGCGCCCCGGCGTCGGCGGCGCCTCCTCGCAGAACATCACCGACCCGCGCCTGGGCACCGAGCTGCTCGACGCGCTCGCCTCGGGCCTCGACGCCCGGGCCGCGCTGGCATCGGTCACCCAGGGCCGCGAGCACATCGAGCACCGCCAGCTGACCGTGCTCTCTCTCGACGGACAGGGTGCCGCGTACAGCGGGTCCGGGTCGCTCGGCATCCACCACCACGCCGTCGCACCGCAGGTCGTCGCAGCCGGCAACCTGCTGGCCGGCACCGAGGTCGTCGACGCCGTCGTCGCCGGCTTCCAGGCCGCCACCGGAGACCTCGAGGAGCGGCTGCTCGCCGCGCTCGAGGCCGGGCTGGCCGCCGGCGGTGAGGCCGGGCCGCTGCACTCGGCCGGCCTGTCCGTCGTACGCGATGTCGCGTGGCGGGTCACCGACCTCCGCGTCGACTGGAGCGAGCGCCCGGTCGAGGAGCTCCGCGACCTGCTGAAGGTCTGGCTCCCGCAGCGCGACGACTACGTCACCCGCGGCCTCGACCCCACCACCGCACCGTCCTACGGCGTGCCCGGGGACGAGTGAGCATGAAGCAGCACGCCGCCACCACCGTCAGCCGCGACGCCGAGCGCCTGATCCGGCTCTCCGAGCAGCTGCACGCGAACCCCGAGACCGGCTGGGAGGAGCACAACTCCTCCCGCTGGGTCGCCGAGACCCTCGAGGAGGCCGGGTTCACCGTGACCCCGGCCTACCTCGGCCTGGAGACCGCGTTCCTGGCGACCTTCGGCAGCGGGCCGTTCCGGCTCGGCCTCTGCGCCGAGTACGACGCTCTCCCCGGCCTCGGCCACGCCTGCGGCCACAACCTGATCTCCGCGATCACTGTCGGTGCGGCTCGCGCGCTCGCGCCCTTGGCCGACGCCGCCGGGCTGACCATCGAGGTCTACGGCACCCCGGCCGAGGAGGGCGGCGGCGGCAAGATCGAGCTGCTCGAGCGTGGTGCCTTCGCCGGTCTCGACCTGGCGATGATGGCGCACCCGGCGCCGGTCGACGTCGCCGAGGCGGAGCCGTTCGCGGTCTCGCACTCGCACGTCGAGTACCGCGGCAAGGCGGCCCACGCGGCTGCCTATCCCGAGCAGGGTGTCAACGCCGCCGACGCGTTCACCATCGCCCAGGTCGCGATCGGCCTGCTCCGCCAGCAGCTGCCTCCGACCGTGCGCGTGCACGGCGTGATGACCAACGGGGGAGAGGCGCCCAACGCCATCCCCGCGCGGACCGAGGGCCGCTGGTACGTCCGCGCCGAGAGCCTGGCCCAGCTCGCCGAGACCGAGGAGAAGGTCTGGCGCTGCTTCGAGGCCGGCGCGCTCGCCACCGGCGCGGCGCTCACCGTCGAACCGGAGAGCAAGCCGTACGCCGAGTTCCGCACCTTCACGCCCGCGCTGGCGGCGTACCGGCGCAATGCCGAGGAGATCGGCCGGGTCTTCGACCCGGGCACCCCCGCTCGCCGGATGAACCGGGCCTCCACCGACATGGGCAACGTCTCCCAGGTCGTGAACGCGATCCACCCCTACGTCGGCATCAACTCCGGGACCGCCCTCAACCACCAGCCCGAGTTCGCCGCGCACTGCGTGGGCGGGGACGCCGAGAAGGCGCTCCTCGATGCCGCGACCGCGCTGGCCTGGACCGCGCTCGACGTCGCCGGGGAGGCGAGCGCACGATGACCACCATCGACGCCCCGACCACCCGCACCGAGCACGACTCGCTCGGCCCGTTCGAGGTCCCGGCGACCGCCTACTGGGGCGTGCACACCGCCCGCGCACTGCGGAACTTCCCGATCAGCGGCACCACGGTCGGCTCGCACCGCTCGCTGGTCGCGGCCCTCGGCGCGGTCAAGCTCGCCGCCGCGCGCGCCAACCACGAGCTCGGCCTCCTCGACGACCGTCGCCACGACGCCATCGCCGCCGCCGCGCAGGAGGTCTGCGACGGGGCCCTCGACGACCAGTTCGTCGTCGACGTGATCCAGGGCGGCGCCGGGACCTCGACCAACATGAACGCCAACGAGGTCGTCGCCAACCGGGCGCTCGAGATCCTCGGCCTGCCGTTCGGCAGCTACGACGAGATCCACCCGCTGGACCACGTGAACCGCTGCCAGTCCACCAACGACGTCTACCCGACGGCCGTACGCCTCGCCCTGGTCGGCGCGATCGACCGCCTGGTCGAGGCCACCGAGGCCCTCGCCGACTCCTTCGCCCGCAAGGCGGCCGAGTTCCGCGCGGTCCCCAAGATCGGCCGTACGCAGCTCCAGGACGCCGTCCCGATGACGGTCGGCCAGGAGCTCGGTGCCTTCGCCATCACGCTGCGCGAGGAGCTGGCCCGGCTGGCCGACTCGCGTGTGCTGCTGTGCGAGATCAACCTGGGTGCCACCGCGATCGGCACCGGGATCACCGCCCACCCCGACTACCGCCGCCTGGCCGTCCAGCACCTCGCCGAGATCACCGGGCTGCCGGTTGTCGGCGCCGGAGACCTCGTCGAGGCGACCAGCGACACCGGTGCGTTCGTGCAGGTCTCCAGCGTGCTGAAGCGGATCGTCGTCAAGGCCTCCAAGATCTGCAACGACCTCCGGCTGCTCAGCTCGGGTCCGCAGGCAGGGCTCGCCGAGCTCCAGCTCCCCGCCCGCCAGGCCGGGTCGAGCATCATGCCCGGCAAGGTCAACCCGGTCATCCCGGAGATGGTCAACCAGGTCGCCTTCTGGGTGATCGGCAACGACCTCACCGTCACCATGGCGGCCGAGGGTGGCCAGCTCCAGCTCAACGCGTTCGAGCCGGTGATGGCCCACGGCCTGCTCCAGGGCTTCACCTGGACCGCCGCGGCCTTCGACTCGCTGCGGGAGATGTGCGTCGAGGGGATCACCGTCGACGCCGCCAAGCTCGCCGCCGCTGCCGCCGGCAACGCCGGCCTCGCCACCGCTCTGACCCCGCTGCTCGGGTACGCCAAGTCCGCGGAGATCGCCAAGGCAGCGCTGAGCGGTGCCGGCGCGGTGCGAGATCTCGCCCTTGCCACCGGGGGCCTTGACCCCGTCGTCCTCGATGCACTGCTGCGCCCCGAGACGCTCGCGAACCTCGACGCCTCCGGTGTCGACGGGGCGAACGGAGCGTACGGGGCGAACGGCGAGAACGGCGCGAAACGAGAGTGACTTCGGGCAGGATGGCTCGCATGGCCGAGCCGTCCTTCACCCTGACGCAGCTGCGCTACTTCGCCGCAGCCGCGGAGCTGGGCTCCATGACCGCCGCGTCACGCCAGCTCGTGGTCTCGCAGTCGGCCGTCTCGACGGCCGTCGCGCAGCTGGAGAAGGAGCTGGGCGTCCAGCTCCTCCTCCGCCACCATGCGCGCGGCCTGACCCTGACGGCCGCCGGTGAGGAGTTCTACCGCGAGCTGCGCAGCTACCTCGTGCACACCAGCGAGCTGGTCGAGGTGGCGCGCTCCGCCGGCCAGGCGCTCGTCGGCGACCTCACGATCGGCTGCTTCACCACCCTGGGTCCGTTCGAGCTGCCGCGGCTGCTGGCCGCCTGCGAGCAGGACCACCCCGGCATCCACGTCTCCGTGGTCGAGGACGAGCACGCCGCGCTCAAGAACGCGCTGCGCTCGGGCAGCTGCGAGCTCGCGCTCATGTACGGCTACGACCTCGACGACGACATCGACCACGTCCAGGTCGGCCTCGCGGCGCCGTACGTCCTCATCGGTAAGAACCACCGGCTGGCGCGTCGCAAGAAGGTCGCCCTCGCTGAGCTCGAGGAGGAGCCGATGGTGCTCCTCGACCTGCCGCACAGCGGCCAGTACTTCGAGCGGCTCGTCGAGTCCGCCGGCTTCCGCCCCCGGATCCGCCACCGCACGGCCGGGTTCGAGACCGTCCGGGCGATGGTCGCCAACGGTCAGGGGTGGTCGGTCCTCAACCAGCGCCCGGCCAGCGACACGACGTACGACGGCGCGCAGATCGTGACTCTGGAGATCAGCGACCCGGTCGAGCCCCTCGAGGTCGTGCTGGCCTCGATGAAGGGCGTACGCCTCACCGCCCGCGCCCAGGCCTTCGTCCGCTCCTCGGGCCGGGCAGCACGACGGCGGGAAGGCCGCTGACGCGACCTCCCCGCCGTGGGAGTGCTGGGTGCCTCAGGCGTGCGAGGCGAGAGCCAGCTCGCTCGGGGCGAGCTTGCGGCCGCGCGCGAGCAGGTAGTAGATCGGCGCGGTGGCGACCAGGCCGATGATCCAGCTCAGGTCGGCGCCGTCGAGCTTGTCGGCGACCGGGCCGGTGTAGAGCGGCGTCGCCATGAACGGGATCTGGACGACGATGCCGATCACGTAGGCGAGGATCGCCTGGCCGTTGAAGCGGCCGTAGATGCCGCCGTCGGCCGCGAAGATCGAGTCGAGGTCGTAGTTGCCGCGGTGGATCAGGTAGAAGTCGATCAGGTTGATCGCGGTCCACGGGACCAGCACGACGAGCAGCGCGAGCACGATGTCGACGAAGTGCGAGATGAAGTTGCCGGAGACGCCGATGGCGAAGTACGTCGAGGCGGCCATCACCACCAGCGACAGCACCACGCGGCTGCGGGCGGTCGGGATCCACCTGGCGAGGAACGTCTGCACGCAGGTGATGAGCGAGAGCACGGTGCCGTACAGGTTGAGCGCGTTGTGGCTGATCACCGAGAGCAGGAACAGGATGAGCAGCGGCGTACCGAACGCGCCGGTGGTGTCGCGGACCCCGGTCATGACCTCGACGCCCGGCTTCATCGCCAGCGCCACGATCGCGCCGAAGGTGAACGGAAGGATCGAGCCGAGGGTGCAGCCGAGGTAGGTGGCGGTGAAGGTCGCCTTCACCCCGACGCTCGCCGGCAGGTAGCGCGAGTAGTCCGAGACGTACGGCGCGAACGCGATCTGCCACAAGGCACCCAGCGAGACCGTCGCGAGGAACCCGGCGGTGCTGTAGCCGCCCTGCGTCCAGAAGCCCGCGGGCACGCCGGAGACGAAGATCGCGACGGTGCCGAGCACGATGCCGATGCCGAGGACCCAGGTGGCCACCTTGTTGAGCGAGTGGATCACCTTGTAGCCGATCACCGCGATCAGGCCCGAGCCGAGCGCCCCCAGGACGATGCCCGCCTCGACCGGGATCGGGTCGGCGATGCCGTGCAGCGACTGGCCCGCGAGGACGATGTTGGAGGCGAAGAAGGCCAGGTACATCACGGCCGCGATCACCACGACGATCAGTGCCCCGTAGGAGCCGAACTGGCCGCGGCTCTGGATCATCTGCGGGATGCCCATCTGCGGGCCCTGGGCCGAGTGCAGCGCCATGAAGACGCCGCCCACGAGGTGGCCGACCACGATGGCGACGACGCACCAGAACAGATCGAGCCCGAAGACGGTGACGCCGGCGGCACCGGTGACGACGGGCAGGGGAGCGATGTTCGTCCCGAACCACAGGGTGAAGAGGTCACGCACCTTGCCATGGCGGTCCTCGGGTGGGACGTAGCCGATGGTGTGCTTCTCGACGACTGGCTGGTCTGGCATGTTTCATTCTCCAAAGGGTGTGAGGCGCAGCACCCATGGTCGTGACCGCCATGTTCGTCTGGCAAACGAATCCTTTTGGGGTAATGCATCGGCAGAATCGATGACTGAAGGTGACCCCCTACGCCGAAGCACTATCGCACACCCTCGTCGCCTGCCGTGGCAGCGCACAGACACCGCCGAATGGACCGCCCGCGGTCATCTAGATTGACCGGGTGAAGATCACGGTCGTACGCGGCGACATCACCGAGCAGCAGGTCGACGCGGTCGTGAACGCCGCCAACTCCTCGCTGCTGGGCGGGGGAGGTGTGGACGGGGCGATCCATCGGCGCGGCGGCCCGGCGATCCTCGAGGAGTGCCGGCGGCTGCGGGCGGGGCATCTGGGTGGTGGCCTGCCGACCGGGCAGGCGGTCGCGACGACCGCCGGCGACCTGCCCGCGCGGTGGGTCATCCACACGGTCGGCCCGATCTTCGCGGAAGGCCAGGACAGCATCAGCCCGCTGGCCTCGTGCTTTCGCGAGTCGCTCCGGGTGGCCGACGAGCTCGGGGCGCGCACGGTGGCGTTCCCGGCGATCTCGACCGGTGTCTACCGCTACCCCCTCGACGAGGCCGCGTGCGTCTCGCTGTGGACCCTTGCCCGCACCCCGACCTCCGTCGAGGAGGTGCGCCTGGTGCTCTTCGACCAGAAGGCGTACGACACCTTCGACCGCGCCCACCAGGCCCTCGATCCCGCGGACGCCCAGATCGAGGTCGAGCTGCGGAGCGTGCCGGAGGAGAGGTGGCTCGAGGTCTTCGATGTTGCTGATGCGCTGACTCTTGAGGACCGGGACTTCGCCTGGGGTGGTGGCGAGAAGACCGCAGGTGGCGCGATCCAGATGCCCTATCCGGTCTACAGCGACCGGGTCCGTCAGCTCTACCGCTCGATCCCGGGCGCCACCGTCGACTGGATGAAGTGGATGCGCGGCAACCCGCTCCTAGCCGACTCTACCCGCCTCTCGGCCGCGCCGGTCGCAGACGCCGCCCGCCTCGCGACCGTCTATGTCCGCGGCGAGCGGTTCAACGACGGCGTCTTCGGCCGTGCGCTTCAGGACGGCTCCCTCGATGCGATCATCGCCCGGCTGCGTACGTGGTTCGAGAGCGAGCGCTGAGAGCACATGACCCTTGTCTCGGGAGTGAGAGGAATTGCTGTGAACAGTCGGACTGTCGTCGCGGTCCTGGCGATGGTGCTGACGGCGTCATCGTGTGCCGCCAACCGGGGGACCCAGTTGGCCGACGAGCTGAACGAGCGGCTCCAGGATGTCGACGGCATCGAGCGCGTCGACGTCGGGGGCAACAACGTACTGCCGTTCGCGGGTGACGCCAGCGGAACCATCGTCCTGGAGGACGGGATCAGCGTGCCGCGGGCCGGTGAGATCGCTGCGATCCTTGCGCCGTACGTATCCGGGAAGAGTCCCGACTACGAGCTGAATCTCCGGATCGACCGCGTCGATCTGCAGGTGAGCCCTTCCGAGGAGAGCAACGAGAGCGGGTTGCGGCTGCTCGACGAGGTCCGGCAGCGCACCGACCTGCACGGCGCTCTGATCGCCTATGGGTCCGGGCCACAGGCCTGTCTCGTCGAGGCCGAGGCGAGCGCCGA
The DNA here is from genome assembly GCF_042730435.1 of Nocardioides sp. NPDC059952. Classification (NCBI taxonomy): domain Bacteria; kingdom Bacillati; phylum Actinomycetota; class Actinomycetes; order Propionibacteriales; family Nocardioidaceae; genus Nocardioides; species Nocardioides sp. NPDC059952. The sequence continues at coordinate 118,904 of NZ_JBHWLY010000001.1, forward strand.
TCCGGTGACGGTCTATGGCGGGCTCGTCACGCTCCGGAGCAGGACGTCCGGCTGTGAGAGCGTCGGTGTGCTGGTGAGGCACGGAGGCGATCAGAGCGTCACCGACGCTGCCGACTCCTGGGAGCATCTCGACGCGCTGCCCGCTGCGGTCTCGATGACGGAGGCGCTCGCCGGCCTGCGCGAGATCCGAGATCGGTTCGACGTCGCAAGCTATGCGATCGGGCCCGGCGAGCTGGTGCTGGAGATGAGTCGCGGCGAGGATGTGGTCGCGGCCGACGAGCTCGCCAGCGGGACCCCGGGCCAGCAGGTCAGCATCAGCGGCGGCAAGGTCAGCGCCTGGAACAGCGACGTCCCCGCCGCTCAGCTCGTCCTCGATCTCGCAGAGCTGCCTTCTGTCGGTTCGGTCCAAAGCGATGACCTCGGCCTCCAGATCGGCGGTGTCGACGTGGAGGACGTCGTCGCCGCGTACGCGGTGGTGGCCCCTCGGCCGGAGGCCGCCGCTCTCGGCCGGATCTCGATCTCCGGCACCGCCGGCGGGGAGAGATACCGGGTCGCAGGGACTCCCGACCTGGTCGCTGAGAGAGTTGCGGCGGCGCCGCGGCTGGCCGCGTACGCGCCGTTCACGTTCACGGATGACGACTTCTCGGTGACCGTTGCCATCGACCAGGTGCCCGACATGGTTGCCGTGGTCAAGCCACTCGCCGATCCTGGGAGGCTGGTCACCGTCCGCGACGGCCACAGGCGAGTGGTCACCTTCCGCGGCGCTGGGGACGAGATCGAGGTGTCCGAGGCCGAACGGCGCAAGGACGACAAGGTCCTGCTCGATGCGATCTGGAAGGCTTGGCGGGGGTGATCTTGCGGGTGGCTGTTCTTCGTGGCTGGGGTGGGCCGCCGACCCTTGCTTGAGGGTCTTCTCGATCTGGTCCGGCGTCAAGGACGGGCCTTCGGCCCGCCGGCTGCGCCGGCCGCTTCGCGGTCCTGGACTCCGGACCAGATCGAGAAAGATTTGGCTGGCTATCGGGGCGGCGGCCCGGGTGTGGCGCGGAGGATTCTTGCTGGGATTCGTGGGGCTTGTGGGGGTGGAGGGGTGGCCCTTCGGGCCACTTACCATCCACAGGAGCGAGTACGTTCGCTTACCGCGAAAAAGGCAGTTGACCTGCACCTATGGCTGGTTAGGTATCCGTCGAAGGCGTAGAATCAGACCCATCACGACACACCTCTGAGGGAGGGTAAGCGATGAGTCTCGGCCGCGACATCGACCCCTGGGGCACCAACCCCGGCGACGCGATCGACGCTGCCCTGCAGGCCGTCGAATCCTCCCTCCGCGACCTGCTCTCGAGCGACCCTGCCTATTGGCGGACCTCGACGAAGAAGGACCTGCTCGAGCGGTTGGAGACGCTCCAGGCCATGCAGGCCGCGGTGAGGCTCCGCGTGCTCGCTGCTGCGGGCGACATCGCCGAGGAGACCGGTGCGAAGGATGCCTCCGCGTGGATGCGCGCCGAGCTCCTCCTCGACAAGGCCGTGGCACGGTCGCAGATCAAGCTGGCGACCGGGGTGGCGAAGTACGACCTCGTCGCAGCCTGGCTGGCCGAAGGCGTGGTGTCTCTGGACAAGGCCCGCGTCATCACCCGGGCGTTGGACAAGGTCCATGCCGACCCCCTCGCGAGTGCCGAGGACCTGGCCCTGGCCGAAAAGCTGCTCGTCGACTACGCGACCCAAATGACGGCGAACGAGCTCCGCATCGTCGGCCGGAAGATCCTCACCGAAGTCGACCCCGCCCGATTCGAAGACGCCGAAGCCAAGGCCCTCCTCGACGAAGAAGAACGCGCCCAACAGAAGACCGCGCTCCGGGTCTGGGACAACCACGACGGAACCGTCGGGTTCGACGGGGTCCTGCCGACCTCGATCGGGATGCGGTTCAAACGACTCGTCGAGGCCTACGCCCAACCCCGCAAACAACAACTCGTCACCAAGGGCGCGGCCTTGCCGCCGTGGGAACGACTCATGGGACAGGGGTTCACCCGGCTCCTGGAGACCATCGACCCCGCCGCCCTGCCCCGCCACGGTGGGGATGCGACCACTCTCAACGTGGTGATCTCCCTCGACGAGCTCCGCAAGGACCTCGGCACCGCCACCCTGGGCTATGACGAGACCAACGGGACCACGATCACCGCCGCTGAAGCACGGCGGATGGCGTGCAACGCCACCATCATCCCCTGGGTGCTGGGCGGAGACGGCGAGGTCCTCGACGCCGGCCGGGCCAGCCGGTTCTTCCAGCCCATCCAGCGCAAAGCACTCCGGCTCCAGCAGAAGTGCTGCCAAGCCGAGGGCTGCGACATGCCCCCGGAGTGGTGCGACGCCCACCACCTCGACCCCTGGGCCGCCGGCGGGAAGACCGACCTCAAGGACGGGGCCCTGCTGTGTCCGCATCACCATCGTCTGGCGCACGCTCCGGCGTATGTCCATGAGCGACTACCTGATGGCACCATCCGGTTCACCCGACGCCCCTGACTGCGTCGTCGGATACCCGCCGGAAGTCGGCCGCGTCGCACCCTAGGTTCGAGGCATGGGTACGCATGTCGACATCGATCCGGCCATCCTCTACTTCGGCACGCCGGTCGTGCTGCTCGCGACTCTCAACGAGGACGGCACCACGAACCTGATGCCGATGTCGTCGGTCTTCTGGCTGGGCCGTACGGCGGTCCTCGGGATGGGCGCTTCGTCGCAGACGGCGCGCAATCTGAGGGGCCGGCCCGAGATCGTGCTGAACCTGCCCGGCGTCGACCTGGTCACCCAGGTCGACCGGCTCGCGCTGACCACGGGGAATGCGGCGATGTCGTCGGCGAAGGCCGAACGCGGGTATGTGCACGTGGCCGACAAGTATGCGCACGCCGGGCTGACGGCGTACGGATCCGACACGGTGCTGCCGACGTCGGTGGCGGAGTGCCCGGTGCACATCGAGGGGACGGTTGCGGCGCTCCATGACCTCGGTGAGCCGAAGCTGCTCGCCGTGGAGGTCGCGGTGACTGCGGTGCGGGTCGCACCGGAGCTGCGGCTCGACGGCCACGCCCATCGGATCGACCCCGATCGCTGGCGGCCGCTGGTGATGAGCTTCCAGCAGTTCTACGGGCTGGGGGAGCGGGTCCATCCGTCGCGGCTGGCGAGCATCGACGAGGAGCTCTACCGGTGAGCGGCGCCGGATCGACACGTCCGAGCGCCGGAATGTGGGCCCGGTCGACATAGACCTGTGGTGACCGTCACATCTACCGTCGATCTGCCTGCCGGGAGGCGGCGGGCGGGGTTCCCACAGGAGGATCGGTCATGCGTCTCGGGTCACGGATCTCGCCCAGGTTCCGACAACGACGGATCGGCGCCGCGCTCGCGGGGCTCGGACTGGTGCTGGCTGGCGGTGCGGTGCTGTCCGTCGCCCCGCCGAGCGACACCGCCGCCGCGGCCGGTGCGTGGACTGCTCGGACGGCGGGCGGGATGACGACGCAGCTGTACGTCCCCGGCACCGCGCCGACGCTCGGCACCGGGCGTGCGCTCATGGTCAGTCTGCACGGCTGCGTCCAGACCTCGGCCGCCCTGCGCGATGGCGGCAACTGGGCCGCGACCGCGGAGGCGCGCGGCATGGTCGTGGCGATCCCCGCGGCACCGAACGGCGGCGTACTCCTCGGGTGCTGGGACTACTACGACAGCAACCACTCCCGGACCTCGCCGGGGCGGCACGACGACAACCTCCTCCAGCTGGTCAGCGACCTGCTCGCCGATCCGGCCCTCGACATCGACCCCGACCAGGTCTATCTGTCCGGGCTGTCCTCGGGCGGCGGCGAGACGATGGTGATGGGCTGCCTCGCGCCCGACGTGTTCGCCGGGATCGGGATCAACGCCGGCCCCTCGGTCGGGACGACGTCGGGGCAGATCGGGTCCGTGGCGGTGACCCAGTCGCAGGTGACCAACACCTGCCGGACGTTCGCCGGCTCCGCCTCGTCGGGGTTCGGCAGCCAGCTCACCTCGGTGATCTACGGCTCCAACGACACCACCGTCGCGCCGGGCTACAACACCCTGAACGCGCAGGTCATGGCCGGGATCTACGGCGCCGGGTCGCAGTCGTCCTTCTCCCTGGCGGGCCTGGCCGGCAACAACACCGCCGGCGCCGGCACGCTGTGGTCGGACGGCAACGGTCCGCGTGTGTCCCTGATCCAGAACACCGGGATGGGACACAACTGGCCGGCCGGCGGCGGCCCCGGTGGCTCGTACGTCACGACGAACTCGATCGACTACCCGGCGTACGTCACGGACTTCTTCTTCGACAACAATCGTCGGGTCGAGCGGGGCACCGAGCCGACCGACCCGCCGACGGACCCGCCCACCGAGGAGCCGACCGACCCGCCGACCGAGCCGGGCCTCTACTGCGGCTCGGCGACCAACGCCCAGCACCAGGCAGCCGGGCGCGCCCACTCGTACGGCGCCAACCCCTACAACCCGTTCTACGCCGAGGTCTCGGAGGATTACCTGGGCCAGGGCGACGCGACCGTCACGACCCTCCAGGAGTCGGCGGGCGGCCGCTTCGACGTGGTCACCGCCTGCTGACGGGGGCGTGGTCAAAGGTCAGGTACGTGTCAGGAGTAGCCACGTCAGGTAGCCGATGTAGGTGGCTACGAACAGCCCACCCTCTGCTCGGGTGATCCGGGCACCGCTCACGAGAACTGGCAACGCGGCCACCATGGTGGCCACGAGGAGGACGAGATCGGCGTTGCGCACCTCCTCGGAGACTGGGACGCCGTGAGGTGCGACCAGGACGGTCAGGCCCAACACTGCCGCGATGTTGTAGATGCTTGATCCAAGGAGATTGCCGATCGCGATATCTCGGTCGCCCCGCACAGTCGACATGATGGTGGTGACGAGCTCGGGCGCGGACGTGCCGATCGCGATGACCGTGAGCCCGACGACCGCGTCGCTGACGCCTAACGCGTGGGCGGCGGAGACAGCCCCTTCGACGAGCAGTTCGGCGCCGCCGACGACCAAGGCGAGTCCGAGCACGAGAGACAGGCCGATGCGTGTCAGCCCACGCTCCGAGGACGCCGATACAGCGCCCGTGTAGTCCTCCTCGACGTCCGCTGTCTCGCGCCGGCTGACACGTATCAGACCTAGGGTGTAGGCGACGGCGCCCGCCAGCAGGAGGGCGCCGTCAAGACGAGTGAGCACGCCGTCGAGGGCCATGAGGAAGAGGGCGAGCGTCACCGCGATCATCGCGGGCAGGTCGAACTTGAGCGTCCTTCGGTCGATTGCGATCGGGATGAGCAGGGCGCTGAGTCCGAGGATGAACAGAAAGTTGATGAGGTTCGTGCCGACGATGTTGCCGATCGCGAGGTTCGGGCTGCCGTTGAGAGCCGCGTCGATCCCGACAGCGAGCTCGGGCACGCTCGTACCGACCGACACGACGGTCAGCCCGATGATGATCGGGCGAACTGCGAGCCTGGTGGCCAGGCCCGTCCCGGCACGGACGACGAGTTCTGCGCCCCCGAGAAGGGCGAGGAGCCCACCGATGACCAGCAGGGCGTCAATCATTGACGAGCCGCCGAGTGCTGCTGATCAGGCTGTGAGTCGCGAAAGATCGACATGAAGAACGCTTAGCACACCGCGACCATGATTCGCCTCCACTCCAGTCCTGCGGGCATCGTCTTTCTGGCCACCGCGCTCGAACTCACTGGGAGCAGGGTTCTTCGGACAAATGGACGCCGGGTCGCCACCCTTAACTTTTCAGGGCGACTGGGTCTATCCTGCCTACGACATCAGCGCGGCAAGTCGCCTCCTCCACCCCGCGCCCGGCGTCGACGTCATCGACGAAGGCTCGACCCCGTTCGTCGACGTGGTCGCCATGGCTCTGGGCCCTGGACTCGCTGCGGGTATCGAGACCGGAGGCGACGTGTACCAATCCGAGCGGCAGCTGCCCGATCGTCCGCGACCCGGTGACGTTCTGATGGCCGTCCGGCGGAGCGTGGACGTCCTGGTGCTCGGGGCCGTCCTCGTCCTCGTCCTCGGCGTGCTCACCGGCTGCGGGAACTCCGGTGACACGTCGGGCGAGGAGCCGACCACGACCGCGGACGAGTCGCCGGCGGCCGTGAAGGCAGCGGCCCTTGACGGGGCGACGTACAAGTCCACTTCGGTGGAGGGCCACGACCTGGTCGAGGGGTCGACCATCCAGCTGGCGTTCGAGGACGACACGATGTCGGTGTCGGCCGGGTGCAACACACTGTTCGGCCCGTATGCCGTGACCGACGGGACCCTCGCCTGGACCGAGCCGCCGGCCAGCTCGAGGATGGCCTGTTCACCGGAGCTTGACGAGCAGGATCGGTGGCTGACCGACCAGTTCACCAACGGTATGCAGGGCACGGGCGATGGGTCCGCCCTGACCCTGACCAGTGGAGCCGTCACGATCCAGTTCGCCAGCACCTCCGCCCCACCCCTCGACACCCTGCTCGGCAGTGTCTGGACGGTCGTCGGCACGATCGCCGACGGTGCCACCGCGCGGCTCCCGGTGAACACGCGCCGCCCGTGGCTGACCGTCGGTCAGGATGGGCTCTCCCGCCTCTTCACCGGCTGCAACAGCGGACGCACGACCGTGCGAGTCGTGGACGACCAGATCGCCTTCGGCCCCGCCACCGTGACGCGCGGCAGGTGCCAAGGCGCCGCGCGGCTCAACGAGGAGGCTGTCCTCGCGGTCGTCGACGACCAGACCACCGACCACGTCGAGCTCAACGGGAACGTGCTGATCGTGACCGTCGGCGACAAGGGGCTCGTCTTCCAGATCAGCTGACGTGGCGGCCGGAGCCCCATGAGGGTGCTGCGGCGAACCGTCCGGCCTGCCTGACGTACGCTTCCCTCCCGACGAGAACGAGGTGCAGCATGACAGCGAGCAGGTCCGCGCGTGAGCGGAAGGCCGCCTCGCAGGCCGGGCCCCTGGCCACGGTGAGGATCGATCTCGACGCCCAGGAGCAGTTCGTCTACAAGATCACCTGCACGGAGTGTGTCGTCAGGGACCGGATCAAGTGGGCGACCTACCGCTCCGGCGAGGACAACGGCTTCATGGCGGCGATGGACCGATGGATCTTCCACCTCATGCAGAAGCACCCTGAGGCGGACGCGCCGTGCCTGAAGTTCCTGCCCGAGGCGCAGCAGCGGCAGCAGAAGCGGCGCGAGGGCCGATCGGCCGAGTAGCCGGTCTCAGCCCCGCATCGCGGCGGCCTTGATCTCCTCGAACTGCTCGCCCATCCGGGTGGCGAGGGCCTCGGCGGCGCGCAGCGGGCGGACCATCACCTTGAAGTCGACGATCTTCCCCTCCTCGTCGTAGGTGAGGAAGTCGCAGCCGTTGAGCTCGAGGCCGTCGACCTTGGCGGTGAACTCGTAGGCGTGGTGGGCGCCGTCATGGATCTCGCGGACATAGGTGAAGTCCTCGAACACCTTCACCACGGCACGCAGGATCGCCGCGGTGATCGCCCGGCCGGGGTAGGGCTTGAACGCGACCGGGCTGGTGAACACGACGTCGTCGGCGAGCATCGCCTCGACGGCATCCATGTCCTTGGCCTCGATCGCCTCGCGGAAGGTGGTCATGCGGGCTCCTCCTGGGTCGGTTGCTGGGGGAGAGCCTAGAGGGACGGGTGGTGCGGTGCGTTCCCCGGCAGGCTCCGGTCCCGGCTGTTGAGGGCGTAGCCGAGCGCGATCCCGACCGCCGCGGGAGCCAGGACGAGCCCCGCCACGAACGGCGTCAGGTACCGCAGGTCGCTCAGCAGGACGCCGACGTCTCGGCCCTCCTCGAACCAGATCTTGAGCGGGCCGCTGAGACCGACCACGAGAGCGACCACAGCCCAGCGCACGAACACGGGCGGCAGGACGGTCGAGTGGTAGCCGTCCCACAGGCCCCAGGCTCCGGAGACGACGATCAGGGCCGCGAAGTAGATCAGGCCGGCACCGATGTCGGCGTCCTCGGTGGGGAAGAAGTTGGTCATCACGAGCGAGTAGAGGAGGCTGGCGCCGAGGATCGCGGCGAGACGTACGAGGAGCTTCATGTCCTCAGCCTCCCCGATCGAGGCGCCGCGCGCATGAGTGCGAATACTCATCCGGTTAGATTCGTGGCGTGAACAGCTCAGCGGGTCGGCGTGCTCTGGTGGTCGGTGCGGGGATCGGAGGGCTCACCGCGGCGCTCGCGATGTCGCGCGTGGGATGGCAGGTGAGCGTGCTGGAGCGCGCGCCGGAGCTCGGCGAGGTCGGGGCCGGCCTCTCGATCTGGCCGCGGGCGTGGAAGATCCTCGCCGACCTCGGCGTCGCGGACCGCCTCGTGGACGGGACCCGGCCGGCGATCCAGGCCGGCTTGCGGCGGCCCGACGGGCGCTGGCTGGCGAAGGTGGGTGCCGAAGCCGCAGAGCGGACTCCGGTGATGGTGCATCGGGCCCGGCTGCACGAGGCTCTGGTGGCCGAGCTGGGCACGCGCGACGGGATCGAGGTACGCACCGGGGTGACGGTCACCTGTCTGGCCGATCTCGACGACGTCGACGGCCGCGGCCCGGCCGACGTGGTGGTCGCCGCCGACGGGATCCGCAGCACGATCAGGAACGAGCTGCACCAGTGCGAGGACGTACGTTATGCCGGCTACACCGCCTACCGCGGCGTGACCGCGGAGCCGGTGCCGGGAGAGGCCTCGACCACGGGTGGGGAGACCTGGGGGACCGGGGTGCGCGTCGGCTACGTCCCGCTGGTGGATGGCCGGACCTACTGGTTCGTGACCGCCAACCGGCCGGCCGGGGAGACCGGTGGGGACCACCACGCCGACGTCACCGCGCTCGTCGGCGACTGGCACGAGCCGATCCCGCAGCTGTTGGCGGCGACCCCGCCGAGCGCCGTGCTCCGCGGAGACATCTGCGATCTGCGGCTGCCGCTGAGGCGGTTCGACCACGGGCGGATCGCGCTCCTCGGTGATGCCGCGCACGCGACGACCCCCAATCTCGGCCAGGGCGCCTGCGCCGCGATCGAGGACGCCGCCGTGTTGGCTGCGCAGCTCGCCGGTCACGCTCGTGTCGAGAGCGCGCTCGTGGCGTACGACCGCACCCGGAGGCCCGCGACATCCCGCCTGGTGCGGGCCTCGCGGCTGGTCGGGGTGCTCGGCCAGGTCGAGAACCGACCGGTCGTGGCGGTGCGGGACGCCGGGCTTGCGGGGCTCGGCGCGGTTGCGGGGCTGCTGAGCAGGTAGCCCCTGGGCGTCACAGATGACCGGCCCGTGGTGTCTGGATGGCCATGACGGCTACCTATCTCGCCCTGACCCTCATCGCCTCGATCGCCGCCCTCGGCGGGGCGGTGCTCAACCTGACCGGACACCGGATACCCGTGAGCGAGGCCCAACGGCTCTCGGTGCCGATGGAATGGTTGAGGTTCCCGATCGGCGCTTCCTACGCTCTGGGCTTCCTCGGTCTGCTTGTCGGGCTCGCGGTGCCTGCGGTGGGGCTCGTCGCGGCTGCCGGGTTCGTGGCCTTCTTCGTGCTCGCGATCGGGGCACACCTGCGGGTGGGCGACCGGAGCCTGGGTCGCGCGACCGGCGGGCTCGCGTTGGCGGTCGCGACGCTCGTCGTCACCGGGATCTACGCGGCCGGGCAGAACGATCTCGGCGGGGTCGTTGCGACGTACGTCCGTGACGTTCCCGAACCGTGGTGGCCGGTCGTTCTGCTCGCGGTGATCCAGATCGGCGATGCGGCGATGTGCTTCAAGCCGGTCGGCTTCATCGCGCGGTGCTTCACCGACGTCGGGCTGTCGCGGGCGCTGTGGCCGGTGATGCCGTGGGTCAAGGTCGCCGCCACCGCCGGCCTGGTCGCCGGGGTGTGGGTGCCGTACGTCGGGGCGCTGACCAGCGCCGCGCTGGTGGTCTACTTCGTCTGCGCCGTCTCGGCGCACGTCCGGGCCCGCGACTTCGGCCGCAACCTCGCCCTCAACGCGTCGCTGTCGCTGGTCCTGTGTGTGGCCGTGTTCGTGTTCTGCTTCCTGCGCTGAGCCGCGACGCCGAGCCGGCGGCCGACCGGATGTCACCCCTCGGCGTGGCTTCTCACGTGGTCGAGCAGGTCGGCCGCCGCCGAGGTGTAGCGGTCGACCTCCTCGCCGCTGTCGCAGGTGCACAGCACGATCGTCACTTCGTCGGCGCGCGGCCAGATCGCCTCCCAGGTCGCGCCGGCCTGCTCCCAGCGGAGCAGTCGCTCGAGGTCGTACGTCATTAGTCAGCCGAGGACGGCGTCGACCGACTGGGCCCAGAGTCCGGCGGCCTCGTCGATGGCCGTGGAGTCCACGACGAGGGCGGGGATGAACCGCACGACCTGGCCCCAGGCGCCGCAGGTGAGCAGCAGCAGGCCGCGCCGGGCAGCCTCCTGCTGGGCCGCGGTGGCGGTCGCGCCGTCGGGTTCGCCGTCGGGGGTGCGGAACTCGTTGCCGAGCATGAGCCCGAGGCCGCGTACGTCGGTGATCGCCTCGTGCTTGCTCGCGACCTGCTCCAGGGCGGAGCGGAGCTCGGCGCCGCGCTCGGCGGCGTTCTTCACCAGACCCTCCTCCTCGATGACGTCGAGGGTGGCCAGGGCCGCGGCGCAGGCGACGGCGTTGGCGCCGTAGGTGCCGCCCTGCGAGCCGGGCCAGGCCTTCGACATCAGCTCCTCGCTCGCCGCGATCGCGGACAGCGGGAAGCCGGAGGCCAGGCCCTTGGCGGTCATGATGATGTCGGGACGCGAGCCGAAGTGGTCGTGTCCCCAGTACTCGCCGGTGCGGCCGAAGCCGGTCTGCACCTCATCGATGATGAGCAGGATCCCGTGCCTGTCGGCGCGCTCGCGCAGGCCATCGAGGAAAGCCTTGTCGGCGGGCACGTAGCCGCCCTCGCCGAGGACCGGCTCGACGAGGAACGCGGCGGTGTCGGCCGGGGAGCTCTGGGTCTGCAGCGTGTAGTCGAGCTGCCGCAGCGCGAACTCGGTCGCCTGCTCCTGCGGCCAGCCGAAGTGGGGTGCGTCGGGGAAGGGGGAGACCACGACGCCGGCCATCAGCGGGCTGAAGCCGGCGCGGAACTTGGTGCCCGAGGTGGTCATCGAGGCGGCCGCGACGGTGCGGCCGTGGAAACCGCCGTGGAAGACGACGATGTTGGGCCGGCCGGTGGCCTGGCGGGCCAGCCGGATCGCGGCCTCGGCCGCCTCCGAGCCGGAGTTGGCGAAGAAGAGGCTGTCGAGACCGGCCGGGAGGACGGGGCCGAGGCGGTCGACCAGGTCGAGGAGCGGGCGGTGCCTGACCGTCGTGTACTGACCGTGGATCAGGTCGGCGATCTGGCGCTGGGTGGCCTCGACGACCTTCGGATGGCAGTGGCCCGTGCTGGTCACGCCGATGCCGGCGGTGAAGTCGAGATAGCGACGATCGTCCTCGTCGAAGAGCTGGACGCCTTCACCGCGAGCCGCCACGACCGGGGTTGCCTGCTTGAGGATGGGGGAGAGGTTGGCCACCGTGGACTCCTGTTGATTGTCGACAATCCGACTGGCTACTAGAGTAGGCCAGCGTTCGCCGGCTGTCAGCCCGGACGGCCGGATGCCAACCCCGGAGGTCGATGCGGCATGAGTGGAGAACCGAACGAGGCGCGGGTCGTGGCGGAGGTGCCCAAGGGGCTTCTTGTCGCCGGCCGGTGGGTGGATGCGAGCAACGGGGCCACGTTCGACGTGCTCGACCCGTCGACGGGGGAGGTGCTCTGCGCGGTCGCCGACGCGACGCCCGAGGACGGCGCGCGTGCGCTGGAGGCCGCGGCGGGCGCGCGGGCGGAGTTCGCCGCGACCGCGCCGAGAGCCCGCGCGGACATGCTGATGGCCGCCTTCGACCTCCTCCACGAGCGGATCGACGACCTGGCGCTGCTGATGACGCTCGAGATGGGCAAGCCGCTGGCCGAGGCGAAGGGCGAGATCGCGTACGCCGCGGAGTTCTTCCGCCACTTCGCCGAGGAGGCGGTGCGGATCGAGGGTGGCTATCAGTCCGCGCCTGCCGGCGGCTCCCGGTTCCTGATCACCAAGCAGCCGGTCGGACCGGCGCTGCTGATCACGCCGTGGAACTTCCCGATGGCGATGGGCACCCGCAAGATCGGGCCGGCGATCGCGGCCGGCTGCACGAGCATCGTCAAGCCGGCCCAGCAGACGCCGCTCTCGATGCTGGCGCTGGGCGAGATCCTGCGCGAGGCAGGCGTGCCGGAGGGGGTTGTCAACATTCTGCCGACCACCGAGCCGGGGGACCTGACCGAGCCGCTGCTGCGCTCCGGCGTGATCCGCAAGCTCTCCTTCACCGGCTCCACGGCGGTCGGGCGCGTGCTGCTCGCCCAGAGCGCGGAGAAGGTGCTGCGTACGTCCATGGAGCTCGGCGGCAACGCCGGCTTCGTCGTCTTCGACGACGCCGACATCGACGAGGCGGTCGCGGGCGCGATGGCCGCGAAGATGCGTAACACGGGGGAGGCGTGCACGGCCGCCAACCGGATCTTCGTGCAGCGCTCGGTCATCGAGGAGTTCGGCGACCGGCTCGCCAAGGCGATGTCCGAGCTGCCTGTCGGTCGTGGCGTCGAGGAGGGCGTACGCGTCGGGCCGCTCATCGACGAGGCGGCCAGGGAGAAGGTGCAGACCCTCGTCGACGACGCGGTGGCCGGCGGCGCCCGGGTGCTGACCGGCGGCACCGCCCCCGACGGGCCGGGCTACTTCTACCCGCCGACCGTGCTCACCGGGGTCCCCGCGTCCGCGAAGATGGGCAGCGAGGAGATCTTCGGGCCGGTCGCGCCGCTGACCCCGTTCGACACCGAGGACGAGGTGGTCGAGGCGGTCAACGACACCGAGTACGGCCTGGTCAACTACCTCTTCACCAACGACCTGCGCCGTGGCCTCCGGGTCGCCGAGGCGCTCGAGTCCGGCATGGTCGGGCTCAACCAGGGCGTGGTCTCCAACCCCGCCGCGCCCTTCGGCGGCGTCAAGGCCTCGGGACTGGGGCGGGAGGGCGGGCGTACCGGGATCGAGGAGTTCCTCGAGACGAAGTACGTCGGGATCGCGATGTAGGCCTAGATGTAGGCCTGGTTGTCGTCGTCCTCGGCGTGGATGAGGCGCCGCAGCGCCTCATCCATGTGCAGCTCGACGCGCTTGAGGGTCAGCTTCACGTCGCCCGCCTCGATGGCGGCGACGATCTGGTTGTGCTCCTCGACCAGCTCCAGCGGCTGCTGGTAGGTGCCCTCCAGCGCGGTCAGGCACATCCTCGTCTCGACGATCAGGGTCTGGTGCATCCGGGCCAGGCGCCGGCTCCCGGAGCACTGCACGAGCACGTCGTGGAAGTGGAAGTCGGCATCGCTGAGCGCGGCCGGGTCGCCGAGCTCGAGCGACGTGGTCATCGCGTCGCAGGCCGCGCGGAGCTCGCGCAGCGCCGCGGGCACCCGCGCCTTGGCGATCATCGTGGCGGCGGCGCCCTCGACGGCTGCCCTGGCCACGTAGACGTCTCGGATGTCGGCCTCGTCGAGCTCGATCACGAAGAGCCCGCGGTTGGGCTCGCTGCGGAGAAGGCCCTCCTGGACCAGGCGCTGCATCGCCTCACGCAGCGGGCCGCGGCTGACGCCGAACTGGGCCGAGAGCGCGGTCTCGCTCAGCTGCGCACCGGGCTGCAGGGTGCGCTCCATGATCGCCGTACGCAGCTGGCGAGCGATGACCGAGGCCGTCGACTCCCTGTGCACGGGTTCGAAGCTCGATGTCACTGTCAACGTGGTCTCCGATAGGTCACCGAGAAAGAGTTTGATTGTTGACAATCATTGCATGTGGTCGGGTCGACGGCGAGTGGATGGACCGCGAGCGGGCCGGGCGTGGGAAGCGCCCGGCCCGCTTGTTGGCGGCCGCCGCCGGTCAGACGGACTTGTCGAGACTGTCGAGCTCGGCGAGCTCAGCCTCGGACTCCGGCGTACCCGGGATCTCGGTGCCCCGGATCGACTTGCCCGCGGTCTCGACGACGAAGAACAGCGCGATCAGGCCGACCACGGATCCGGCGATCATGTAGTAGGCCGGCATCAGCACGTCGCCGGTGGCGTCGATCAGCGCGTTGTTGACGTACAGGGCCGTGGCGGCGCAGGCGGGGGGGGGGGTGTTGTTTGCCATACCCCAGCCGCCGGAGCGCCCCCGCGAGGGGGAAAAACCCCGGG
>NZ_JBHWLY010000001.1:133122-151655 GCF_042730435.1 Nocardioides sp. NPDC059952
CGCCGAAGGCGGCGGTGGAGATGTTGTAGCCGATCGCCATGCCGCCGTAGCGCACCTGCGAGGGGAACATCGCCGGGAAGGTCGCCGAGATCGTCGCGAGCTGGGCGACGTAGACGATCCCCAGCACGGTGAACCCCAGGACTGCCGGCCAGAAGCCCTGGCCGATCAGGAGGAACATCGGGACCGACAGCACGATCAGCCCGATGAAGGACCCGCCCCACATCGGCTTGCGGCCGACCTTGTCCGAGAGCGATCCGGCGATCGGCAGGAAGACCAGCATCGCGACCTGTCCGAAGATGACCAGCAGGTCGGCGTCGGTGCTGTTGAAGCCGGCTTCCTCCTGCAGGTAGGTCGCCATGTAGGCCAGCAGCGTGTAGTTGGCGATGTTGAGCGCGGCGACCAGGCCGATCAGGGTGAGGATCGGCTTCCAGAACAGCGCGAAGAGCTCCTTCAGCGCGGCTCCGGCGCCGCTCTCGACCGCGTCCTGCGTCTCGAGCTCCTGGAAGACCGGCGTCTCCTCGAGCTTGGTCCGGATGTAGAGGCCGATGAGGCCGATCGGGCCACCGATCAGGAACGGGATGCGCCAGCCCCACTCGGTCATCGCTGCGTCACCGATGATCGACTCGGTGGTGAAGACGACGGCGATGGCGGCGGTGAAGCCGACGATGGTGCCGAACTCCAGGAAGCTGCCGTAGAACCCGCGCTTCTTGTCGGGTGCGCACTCGGCCATGTAGGTCGCGGCGCCGCCGTACTCGCCGCCGGTCGAGAATCCTTGGATCACTCGGAGGAGCACCAGGAGCACGATCGCCCAGACGCCGACGGTGTCGTACGTCGGCAGGCAGCCGACCAGGAAGGTCGCTCCGGCCATCAGGATGATCGTCATTGCAAGGACGCGTTGGCGCCCGATGCGGTCGCCGAGGGGTCCCCAGAAGATGCCGCCGAGCGGTCGCAGGATGAACGAGATCGCGAAGGTCAGAGCCGTGCCGGCGAAACCCGTCTCCGGGAAGAAGTTGGCGGTGATCTCGGTCGCGACGTAGGCGAAGGCGCCGTAGTCGAACCACTCGGTCGCATTGCCGACCGCTGAGCCGGTGATGGCTCTTCGAAGCTTCGATTTGTCGGGTTGTGCCTCGTCGGAGGGGATGGTTGGGGTTCCGGACATTTCTTCTCACCTATTCGGTGTGATTGATGGCTGGGGACCGCGTTTGACCCGCAGTGTCGACAGTAGGTTTGTCAACAATTCGCGCCACGTTAGCGCTGTCTGCGCGCCCTGGCTAGGGCGCGCGGAAGGTGGCGCGGGGTGTGGCGGATGGTTTATGTAAAGCCGCGACGCTACCTGAAGAGGGCTCCGAGCCCAGGCAGGGGGCGGGGTTTCCCGGCGAGTCGCAGACCCTCCCAGACGGTCACCTGGTTGGCCGTCAGCACAGGCTTCCCGAGGGCCTCCTCCAAGGTATCGATGCAGGTCAGCGTGTGCAGTGCGGTGTCGGGGACGAAGACGGCCTCGGCCTCGGGGACGTCGACGGCCAGGGTCATCTCCAAGACCGTGTCCGGGCCCAGGCGGCCGGCCTCGACGGCGGAGAAGATCCCGCTGGCGCCGAAGGAGACCACGTCGATCCCGCCCGCCCCGAGGAAGGAGCTGAAGTGTCCGGCCAGATCCTCGGGGTAGGAGGCGGCGACGGCGACCTTCCCGAGCCCGAGCGCCCGGGCCGCCTCGACGAACGCGATCGAGGTCGACGAGGCGGGGACGCCCACGCGCTCGCCGATCGCGGCCGCCTGGGCCGCGGCGCCGTCCCGGCCGTAGACGAAGCTGCCCGACGTGCATGCCCACATCACCGCGTCGGGGGAGTGGGCTGCGATCGCGTCGGCACCCTGCGCGAGCCGGGCCGCGGAGCCGGTGTCGAGCAGAGCCTCGACGGTGTGCTCGTCGCGACCCATGGAGGTGTGGACCAGGGGCAGCCAGATCGCACCGCCGAGCGCGTTCTCGAGCGCCGGGAAGTCGTCCTCGGCCGCGTAGCCGGGATAGAGCAGCCCGACGACCGGTGGCCGGGTCATGAGGCATGCCCCAACAGGTTCTCGGCGGCCGGCGGGGTGCGCCCGACCATCCGGAGCGCGGCTTCCATGGTCGCCCGGTTCGCGGAGATCACCGGCTTCCCGAGCTCTGCTTCGAGCCGGCCGATGATGTCGTACGTCGTGAGGTTCGTGCACGAGACGACGACCGCCTCGGCGGAGTCGGTGTCGGCTGCCCGCACCAGCTCGAGCGTGGTCTCGTAGGGAACCTCCCAGATGTGGTGACCCAGCCCGAGGTCGCCCGTGTTCACCACGGTGATCCCGGCCTCGGCCAGGAAGCTGCCGAACCGGGTGGCGAGCGCGACGTCGTAGGGGGTGGCGACCGCGACCCGGGAGACGCCGAGCGCGGAGAGCGACTCCAGCACGGCGCCGGAGGTGGTGATCGCGGGAGCGCCGCCGGCGCGGCTCATCGCCGCCGCCAGCCTGCGCTCGCCGTGCCGGCCGTGGACGAAGCTGCCGGAGGTGCAGGCGTAGACGTACGCGTGCGGGTCGGCGGCCGAGAGGTCGCGCACGGCCTGCTCGACGACCGTGGTCTCGCTGATCTCCTCGGCCATCTCGAGGGAGACCGCACGGTCGGTGTAGGGCGTCCGGTTGAAGAGCAGGCTCGTGTCAGGCGGTGCCCACCGCCATAGCTCGTGGTCGAGCACCATGTCATGGGGAACGATCACGGCGATGCGTACTGTCGGAGACATCGCACCTCGCTAGGATTGTTGACAATCTGCAATCTGCCCTCCTAGCGTATTCTCGGATTGTTGCCGAGGTGTGTCGAGTGCGACGGAGGATTTTCTTGGAGACGTCCCGGCGCCCCGTGATCACGATCCTCTGTCCGCCCGACGGCGGCAGACCCGCCGGCGTGGAGCGCCTGGAGGCGGATGCCGAGCTCATCTACACCGATGCCGCGAGCCTGGCTGACGCGCTTCGCGGAGCCGAGGCGCTGCTGCTGTGGGACTACTTCTCCGAGGCCGTCCGTCACGCCTGGCCGAGCACCGGCTCGCTGCGCTGGATCCATGTCGCCGCCGCGGGGGTCGACAAGCTGCTGTTCCCGGACCTGGTCGGCTCCGACGTGGTCGTCACCAACGCCCGCGGCATCTTCGACCGGGCGATGGCGGAGTTCGTGCTCGGCTCGATCCTGGCGGTGGCCAAGGACATCCACCTCAGCCACGACCTGCAGTCGGCCCGGAAGTGGCTCCGCCGCGAGACCCGGCTGATCAGCGCCGAGACCGCGCTCGTGGTCGGCACCGGCGCGATCGGTGGCGAGACGGCCCGGCTGCTGCGCGCGGCCGGGATGGACGTACGCGGCGCCGGCCGCACCGCCCGCACCGGTGATCCCGACTTCGGTGAGGTCTTGGCGAGCACCGACCTGGCCGCACACGTCGGCTGGGCCGACCACGTCGTCATCACGGCCCCGCTGACCCCCGCGACCCGTGGCCTGATCAGCGCGGACGTGCTCGCGGCGATGAAGCCGGGCAGCCACCTGGTCAACGTCGGGCGCGGGCAGATCGTGGATGAGGGCGCGCTCGTCTCCGCTCTCCGTGACGGCCCGGTCGCCGCGGCCTCCCTGGACGTCTTCGAGGTCGAGCCGCTGCCGGCCGAGAGCCCGTTGTGGACGATGCCGGGCGTCGCGGTCTCGGCGCACATGTCCGGCGACTACAAGGGCTGGCGAGAGGCGCTGGCGGACCAGTTCGTCGACAACGCCCGGCGCTGGCTCAGCGGCCGGCCGCTGCTGAACGTCGTCGACAAGCGGCGCGGCTTCGTCGTCGCGGAGCAGGGGGAGAGGTCATGACCGACCCTAGGACCGCGTCCGGGCTCAGCGCCATGACCGCCGCCGAGCTGGTGGCCGGCTATCGCTCGGGCGCCTTCACGCCGCTCGACGTGACGCGGTCGGTGCTCGACACGATCGAGGAGCGCGATGCCGCGGTGAACGCGTTCGTCCGGGTCGATCCCGATGGCGCGCTGGCACAGGCGACCGCGTCCACCGAGAGGTGGAGGGCCGGGCATCCGCTCGGCATCGCCGACGGCGTACCGACCTCGGTCAAGGACATCTTGTGGACCGCAGGAGCGCCGACGATCCGCGGCACCTGGCTCATCGACGAGGCCGGCCCGTGGCCCGAGGACGCTCCCGCGGTCGCGCGGCTGCGCGAGGCCGGTGCCGTGATCACCGGGAAGACGACGACTCCCGAGTTCGCCTGGAAGGGCGTCACCGACTCGCTCCGATACGGCTCCACCGGCAACCCCTGGGACCCGGCTCTGACCTCGGGCGGTTCCAGCGGCGGTGCCGCCGCGGCGGTCGGTCTCGGCATGGGCCCGTGGGCGCTCGGCACCGACGGCGGCGGCTCGGTCCGGATCCCGGCCTCGTTCACCGGCACGGTGACCATCAAACCGACCTACGGACTGATCCCGCTCTATCCCGCCAGCCCCTTCGGCACCCTCTCGCACGCCGGACCGATGACCCGGACCGTGACCGACGCGGCGGCGCTGCTCGACGTGGTCGCCGGCTTCGACTCCCGCGACTGGTCGGCGATGCCGACCCCGGGAGGCTCCTTCCTGACCGGCCTGGACGGCGGCGTCGAAGGGTTGAGGATCGGATTCTCGCCCACGCTCGGGTACGTCGAGAACGACCCGGAGGTCGAGCGGCTGGTCCGCGAGGCGGTCGCGGTGCTCGAGTCCGAGGGTGCCCGGGTCGACGAGGTCGACCCCGGCTTTTCCGACCCGGTCGACGCGTTCGACGTGCTCTGGTTCTGCGGCGCGGCGAAGGTGCTCGACGCCTACCCGCCCGGCGCGATCGAACGGATCGACCCGCTGCTGCGCGAAGGCATCGAGACCAAGGGCCGCGGCTCCGCCGCCGACTACCTGGACGCCACCGCGGTCCGGATGGACCTCGGCCGGCTGATGGGTCGGTTTCACGAGACGTACGACCTGCTGGTCACCCCGACCATGCCGATCACCGCCTTCGAGCGCGGGCTGCAGGCGCCCCAGGGCTGGCACTCGCAGTGGTGGCCGAGCTGGACGCCCTACACCTACCCCTTCAACATGACCCAGCAGCCGGCGGCGAGCGTGCCCTGCGGCACCACCGAGGCGGGACTGCCCGTCGGCCTCCAGATCGTCGGTGCCCGCCACGGCGACGCCCGGGTGCTGCGGGCAGCGCGGGCCTACGAGCGGGCCAGCGGTGAGCTGTTCGTCCGACCTGTCGACAATCCACGAGGAGCCCGATGAGCCGCTACATCACCGTCACCCTCGAGCGCCGCGGTGTCTCCTGCCTCGCCCGCCTGCTCGACGAGGAGGCACCACGCACCGCCGGCGCCGTGTGGGACGCGCTGCCGCTCGGCGGCCAGGTATTCCACGGCAAGTACGCCCGCAACGAGATCTACAACCTCGTGCCCGCCTTCGCGGCGAAGGAGCCCGGCAAGGAGAACACGACGGTCACCCCGATCCCCGGGGACCTGTGCTACTTCGCCTTCTCCTCCGACGACCTCGGCAACCCGTCCTACGGCTACCCGGAGGACCGCGGGCCGGGGGCGATGACGGAGATCGTCGACCTCGCCCTCTTCTACGGCCGCAACAACCTGCTCATCAACGGCGACCAGGGATGGGTGCCGGGCAACGTCTTCGGCACGGTCGTCGACGGCCTCGAGGAGATGGCGCAGGCCTGCCAGGACGTCTGGATGAACGGCGCCACCGAGGAGACCCTCACCTTCGCGCGCTCGCACGAGGACACGCAGTAGCCGACGGCCGGGCCGTACGGACCGGGTATCGATCCGGTGTTCGAGGACACCGTCGATAGGGTTTGGACATGTCGTGGTCGCAGAGCAACACCCATCACTGGGACGACTGGTCGCTCACCGACCTCGTCGCGGCCAAGCAGGGGCAGCGGGTGAGCCTCGTGGTCCCGGCGCGCAACGAGGCCGCGACCGTCGGAGGCCTGGTCGACAAGCTGCGCACCAGCCTGATGGAGACCTCGGATCTGGTCGACGAGCTCGTCGTCATCGACTCGGACTCCTCCGACGACACCGCGCGGATCGCCGCCGACGCCGGAGCCGACGTCTACGCCTCGGCAGCGATCCGGCCCGAGCTCGGCTCCTATCCCGGCAAGGGCGAGGCGATGTGGAAGTCGCAGTTCGTGACCACCGGCGAGCTGATCGTCTTCATGGACGCCGACCTGACCGACTGGGACACCCATTTCGTACGCGGCCTGGTCGGCCCTCTTGTCAACAATCCGACGATCGAGCTGGTCAAGGGCTTCTACCGGCGCCCGGGGGAGCACGGTCTCGACGGTGGCCGGGTCACCGAGCTCGTCGCCCGCCCGCTTCTGGCCCTCCACCGCACGCCGCTGCGCGACCTGATCCAGCCGCTCGCGGGGGAGTGGTCGATCCGGCGCTCGCTGTTCGAGCGGCTGCGGGTCCCGACCGGCTACGGCGTGGAGCTCGCCGCCCTCGTCGACACGCTGGACATGCGCGGGATGGACGCGATCGCCCAGGTCGACCTCGGCCAACGCGACCACAGTCACCAGGACCTCTTCGACCTCGGCCTGATGGCGACCCAGATCGTGGGCATGATGTCGCGCCGCCTCGGCACCGGCCCGGCGGGCGAAGACGTCGAGATGCGGCAGTACATCCCGATCGACGGGTCGACCAAGGTCGTCGACCGTTCCGTGAGCCTCCTGGAGCGGCCACCGCTGCGCGACGGCTCGGACGGTAGGGTCGCCTGATGCTGCGCCTGGGACGACATGCCTTCGGTGAGGACGAGGCGCTGATGATGGCGATCGTCAACCGCACCCCGGACTCGTTCTTCGACAAGGGAGCGACCTGGGCCGAGGACGCGGCCTTCGAGCGCGTACGCCTGGTGGCTTCCCAGGGCGCGGAGATCGTCGACATCGGCGGGATCAAGGCGGCCCCCGGCGCGGAGATCGGCGCCGCGGAGGAGAAGGCCCGCGTGGTGGACTTCGTCGCCCGGGTGCGCGAGGAGTTTCCGGCGCTGGTGATCTCGGTGGACACCTGGCGCGCCGAGGTCGGCGACGCGGTGTGCGCGGCCGGCGCCGATCTCCTCAACGACGCCTGGGGCGGGGCCGACCCGGAGCTCGTCGACGTCGCCGCGGCCCACGGCGCCGCGATCGTGTGCACCCACACCGGAGGCGTGACGCCGCGGACGCGGCCCTACCGGATCGAGTACGACGACGTGGTCCGTGCCGCGATCGACGACACCCTGGGCTACGCCCAGCGTGCCCTGGACGCCGGCGTCGCCAAGGACTCGATCGTGATCGACCCGGCCCACGACTTCGGGAAGAACACCTTCCACTCCCTCGAGATCACCCGCCGGCTCGGAGAGATGGTCGCGACCGGCTGGCCGGTGCTGGTCTCGCTCTCCAACAAGGACTTCGTGGGGGAGACGCTCGACCTGCCGGTCGGAGAGCGCCTCCTCGGCACCCTGGCCGCGACCACCGTCTGCGCGATGGCCGGCGCCCGGATCTACCGGGTCCACCAGGTGCCGGAGACCCGGCAGACCGTCGACATGGCCTGGACGATCGCCGGGCGGCGACTTCCGGCGCGAGCGATCAGGGGGCTGCAGTGACTCGAGTGGCGCTGGTTCCGGGATGCCTGGCCCTGCTGCCGGAGTACGCCTCGCTCGACGACCCCGTCGACGAGCTCCGCGCGGCCTGCCTGGCCGCGGTGGCCTGGCTGGGTGAGGACGTACGCGTGATCGCGGGTGCGCAGGGGGACCGGGTGGCCTCCTCGCTGCTGGCCGAGGTCGGCACGGCTCCGGTGAGCAGCGGCGAGGCGGCGTACCTCATCGTCGGCAACGGCTCAGCCAGCCGCAGCGAGAAGGCGCCGGGTCACCTCGACCCACGGGCGGCAGGGTTCGACGACGTGCTCGGCACGGCCCTGGCGACGCCTGATCCCGCGGCGCTCCGAGCTCTGGATCTCGGGCTGGCTGAGGAGCTCTGGGCCGACGTCGGCCCGATCGTGGAGGCGGCGGAGCTGCTGGGTGGTGTGCGGGCGGTGGCGGTCGACTACGACGACGACCCCTACGGCGTGCGCTACTGGGTCGCCCGCTGGGAAGGTCCGCTGAGCAGGTCGGCGAGTCCGGCCGCGTAGACCTGCGGGGTGACGTCGCCCATCATGATCCGCTGCAGGATGAAGCCGGGCAGCAGGCCGGTGAGGACCATCGCGATCCGCTCGGGGTCGGCGTCGCTGCCGACGAGGCCGGACTCGATGGCGCTCTCCGCGTAGGTGCGCCAGGAGGCGCGGATCCGGCGGGCCTCCGGTGCCATGACGGCGTGGATCTCCGGGTCGCGTGCGGCCTCGGCCCAGGTCTGCATGGCGATCCGCGGGAGGTCGACGCCGAGGTGGTCGGCGAGGTCCAGGAGGTGCTGGGTGGCCGCCTCGATCGCCTGCTCGGGCGGGGGAGTGCTCTGGTCCGAGTCCTTCTCGGGGATGAGGCGCTGGATCGCGGCGGCGATCCCGGTCAGGCCGGACTCGGCGATCGCCCGGATGATGTCGTTCTTGCCGCGGAAGTAGGTGTAGACGGAGCCGGCGGAGAGGCCGGACTCCTCGACGACCGCGGCCATCGTGGTCTTGTGGAAGCCGTCGCGCTCCACGCAGCGGAGCATGGCCGCGATGATCTGCTGGCGCTTCTCGGCGCGGTGCTCGTCGCTGATCTTCGGCATGCCCGAAGCATACAGCAAAAGAAAACGAATGTTCATTCTTGATAAATCCCGAGGGAAGGAGGAGAGTTCTCCCAAAGAGAATGAACATTCGTTTTTCAAGAAGGAATCGACATGTCCAAGTCAGTGAAAGCCGTGATCGGGATCAGCCTCGGCCTGGTCGCCCTGCTCACCCTGCTCATCACCGCGTTCGCCTGGCCCTCCAGCGAGATCGAGCCACGCGCCCTACCGTTGGCCGTTGCCGGTCCGGAGCCGGCGGTCGCCCAGATCGAGACGCAGCTCGCCGCCACCGCGGGGGAGGATGCCTTCGAGGTCACCGCCGTCGCCGACCGGGACGCGGCGGTGGAGGCGATCGAGGACCGTGAGGTGTACGGCGCGATCGTCGTCGGCCCCGAGGGCCAGGAGGTGCTGACCGCGTCTGCCGCCAGTGCCAACGTCGCCCAGCAGCTCACCGCGATGGCAACGGCGATGGGCGCCGAGACCGGCACCCCGCCGACGGTGACCGACGTCGTGGCCGCCCCCGAGGACGACCCGCGTGGGCTCGTCTTCGGCACGGCCGCGCTGCCCCTCGCGCTCGGCGGCATCATGGCCGGCGCGATCACCTCGCTGGCGCTCAAGCGCACCCGCGACCGTGTCGCCGCCGCGTTCCTGATCGCCGTCGGAGGGGGTCTGACGATGACCGGAGTCATCCAAGGCTGGCTCGGCGCTCTCGAGGGCGACTACCTCCTCAACGCGGGCGTCGTCGCACTCGGCATCCTCGCGGTCGCGCTCCCGATCATCGGCCTGCGTCACTTCATCGGCATGGCCGGGGTCGGAATCATGGCCCTGCTGATCATGCTGGTCGGCAACCCGCTCTCCGGCATCTCCTCGGCCCCGGAGATGATCCCGTTCGGCTGGCTCGGGCAGCTCCTGCCCCCGGGCGCGACCGGATCGGCGCTTCGTGGCCTGTCCTTCTTCGACGGTGCCGGTGTCACGACCCCGCTGATCGTGCTCGTCTGCTGGGCCGGTGCCGGTCTGCTCCTCACCCTCCTCCCGCACCGTGAGAAGGCCGGCTCCGAGGCCGAGCAGGAGACGGGTGACCTCGAGCCCGTCGCAGGGTAGAACTGTAGGGATGAGCCAGTCCCCTCACGAGCCGGTCGGTGAGTGGTGGCGCGACCAGGTGGTCGCGCTCCACCGCTGGGGCCGGCTCGTGCTGCGTGACGAAGACGACTCCGTCCATCAGATGCGCGTGACCGTACGCAGGCTGCGCAGCGTCCTGGCGACGTACCGTCCCTTCCTCGACCAGGAGCGGAGCGAGCCACTCCGGGAGGAGCTGAAATGGCTCGGCGCCCTCCTCGGAGAGATACGCGACGCAGAGGTGCTCCGCGGACGGCTGCGGCGCTGGGCGGCCAAGCACGGCCCGGGGCCCACCAGTGTCGACGAGCTCCGGGCGGCACTCGCCGAGCGCCAGTCCCAGGGGCGCGAGCTGTTGCTGCCGGAGCTGGACGGCGACCGCTATCGCACGCTGAGCGCGGCCCTCGCCACCGGTCTGCCCTGGTCGGAGGCGCTCCCGGGCAAGAAGGCTCTGCGCAAGCGGCTCCGCCGCGGCTGGCGGCGACTGACGGCCGCGGCCGACGCGGCGGAGGACGCCGGCGATGCCGCCGAGCGTCACCGGCGCCTCCACGAGGTGCGGAAGAAGGCCAAGCGGGTCCGCTACGCAGCCGAGTCGCTGCGAGAGGTCTTCGGCAAGGACGCCGAGCGCCTCGCGAAGGCCGCCAAGTCGATCCAGTCGAACCTCGGCGACCTCAACGACGCCGCGGTCATGATCGGGACGATCCAGCTGGTCCCGGCGCCCGATGAGGCCGTCCGCGAGCTCCTGGCGGTCGAGCAGGCGGCCGCCGACGAGGCCGAAAAACGGTTCGCCCGGGTCTGGAAGAAGGCGAACCGTCCGAAGGCCGTCGGGTGGCTGAGTCCCTGAGTCAGCAGGCCGGGTTCGATCCGACGGGAAAGTCGAAGTAGGTGTCGGGGTAGGGCTCCTCGACCAGCGAGTAGTGCCACCACTCGCTGTCGTAGCGGCTGAACCCGCACGACTCCATCACCAAGCACAGGTGCGACCGGTTGCGAGCCGCGACCTCGGAGACACCGGCCGCGCCGTGATGGGAGATCTCGTCCATCAGGTCGTGGTCACCACCCATGTCCAGCAGCTCGCCCGAGGCCAGGGAGAAGAGGGTCAGGTCGACGGTGCTGCCGCGGCTGTGGCCGGACTTCGTGGCGACGTACCCCTTCTCGAACATCTCCGGCCGGGTGATCGCGGGGTAGTGCACAGGCTTGCGGGGATCGTCGTCCCCGGCGGGCTCCTCGGCCCAGCGCAGGAACGCGTCGACGGCCCGCTGGGGGCGGTAGCCGTCCCACAGCAGGATCCCGAACCCGAGCGCGGCGGCCTTGTCCCGAGCCTGCGCGAGCGCAACACACAGCTCGCGGGTCCCGACGATCCGGTTGACCAGGTAGCCGTCGACAGGCTTGCCGGTGAAGTTGTCCCAGGTGGCGTACTTGGCATCCCAGCGGATGCCCGGCGCCAGCTCGTCGACGAAGCCGAAGCCCTCCCTCATCGCGGGCTCTCCTCGAGCGCCAGAGTGACCGCGCGGTCGAGGAACTCGGTCATCGAGATCCCGGCCGCGGCCATCATCCGCGGGTAGCGGCTGTAGGAGGTGAGCCCGGGCAGGGTGTTGACCTCGTTGAGCACCACTGTCCCGTCGGCTTTGAGGAACATGTCGACCCGCGCCAGTCCGCGGCAGCCCAGCGCCCGGTAGACCCGCTGCGCCTCGGTCCTGACCAGCTCCTGCGCCTCGGCCGGAATGTCGGCGGGCACGATGAACGTCGCGTTCTCCGAGCCGGTCTCGGGGGCGTCCTCCTGGTGGATCTTGAAGAAGCCGTGCGTGAGCGCGACGTGGTCGACCTCGCCGGTGACCAGCTCGGCGCCGTTGCCGAGGATCGCGCAGCCGATCTCCTCGGCGACGACCCCCTCCTCGACGAGCACCTTGTCGTCGTACCGTCGCGCCGTCGCCACCGCCTCGTCCAGCTCTGCGGCCGAGGTCACCTTGCTGACGCCGAACGAGGACCCGGAGCGGGCCGGCTTCACGAAGACCGGATAGGGGAGTACGCCGGGGTCGATCTCGTCACCCGGGACGAGGGTCCAGAAGTTCGGCGTCGGGATCCCTGCCTCGCCGACGACCGTGTAGGCCAGCGACTTGTCCATGCACAGCGCCGAGCTCTGCACGTCGCAGCCGACGTACGGGATCCCGGACAGCTCGAGAAGCCCCTGGATCGCGCCGTCCTCGCCGAGCTTGCCGTGCAGGACCGGGAGAACGACGTCGAGCCGGATCGTCTCGTAGGACTCACCGTCGAGGACGAGCAGGCCGTGGACGCTGCGGTCGGGGGAGAGCACGACCGGACGGTGCGCACCGTCCTCCCAGCTCGCCTCGGGGCCGTTGCACAGGCGCCAGTCACCGCTCTTGGTGATGCCGATCCAGTAGGCCTCGTACGTGTCGGCGTCGAGGAACCTGGCGACCTCCTGCGCGGACTTCACGGAGACGGGGTGCTCCTCGAAGACGCCGCCGAAGATGATGCCGACCTTGAGCTTAGACATGCGGAAACCTGCTTTCGAAGTCACGACAGTTGATGATGGAGTTCTCGACCGTGTCCATGAGGGCATGGTCGGTGAAGTAGGCGATATGGGGGCTGACCAGCACATTCGGCATCTCCTGGAGCCGTGCCAGCCAGCCGTTGGGGAGCTCGCGTCCGCGGAGGTCGGCATAGAAGATGCCCTCCTCGCCCTCGATGACGTCCAGCGCCGCACCGCCCAGCCGGCCCTCGTCGAGCGCGTCGATGAGCGCCGGCGTCTCGACGAGCGCGCCGCGACCGGTGTTGACGACGTACGCACCGGGGCGCATCCGGTCGATGCGCCGCCGGTCGAGGAGATGGTGCGACTCCTGGGTGAGTGGCGCGTGCAGCGTGACGATGTCGCTGCGCTCGACCAGCGTGTCCAGGTCGACGTGCTCGGCCCCCTCGGCCGCGGGCCGGGGACGGACGTCATGGGCGAGTACGTCGCAGCCGAATCCACGCAGCCGGTCGATGACCGCCGTGCCGATCCGTCCGGTTCCGACCACACCGACGGTCAGGTCTCGCAGTTCGCGGCCCCGCGCGGCCTCCGGACTGTAGTCGTGGGTGTCGGTGCGCCGGATCGTCGACTTCGCGCGGCGCACCGACATGAGCATCAGCATCAGCGTGTAATCAGCCACGGAGTCGGGTGAATAGGAGACGTTTCCGACCGTTATCCCGATGCTTGCCGCGAAGTCGACATCGATGTGGTTGAAACCCACGCTTCGCGTCGAGATATACCGGACACCACCTTTATGCAGAGCGAGAAGCGTCGCGTTCGATATCGGCGACTTATGGCTGACGCTGATGCACCGGTCTCCGGCGGCGAGGGTGGCGTTGTCCTCGGAGACGGGCTCGGTCGTGGTCTTCAACGAGACCCCGAGACCTGGTGCCAGGGAGTCGAAAAGGAGGCTCTCATCAGGGGCGCAGCCGTAGACCGTGATCCCGGTGGTCGGCGAGATCGCGGTCTGCTCCATCGGCTCGGTCGGGGCCGCCAGGGTCGGCTCTTGGTAGATCATCCAGGCCAGCAAACCTCAGGATCGGTTGCGGTCCCGTATGGAATTTCTGATATGCCGACGATAGGTGGATCGACGCGCCGGGCAGAGTTATCGTCCGTATATCGATTAGCGGATACACGCCGGCAACGTGGGATTTCGAAGACTGAGGGGATGATTCCCCTCAGCTTGGACGAAATCGCCTCGTTGCTCGGCGGGAAGGTCGTCGGCGACGGCTCGGTGACCGTGATCGCGCCGGCCGTGATCGATGGTCGCGAGGCCGACCCGGGCGGCCTCTTCGTCGCGTTCGCGGGCGAGCACACAGACGGCCACGAGTACGCACCACAGGCGGCCGAGGCCGGTGCGGTCGCCGTGCTCGGCTCCCGCCCGACGGCGCTCCCGACGGTCGTCGTCGACGACGCGCAGGCAGCGCTGCAGCGGCTGGCCGCCCACGTCGTCGCGCTGCTGCGCGAGGAGCTGACCGTCGTCGCGATCACCGGCTCCCAGGGCAAGACCAGCACCAAGGACATGATCGCCGCTGTGCTCTCGAGCGCGGCACCGACCGTCGCGACTTCCGGCTCGTTCAACAACGAGCTCGGCGTACCTCTCACGATGCTGCGTGCCGACGCGACCACCAGATTCCTGGTCCTGGAGATGGGCGCCCGCCACATCGGCGACATCGCCGATCTGACCGGTCTGGTCGCGCCGGACATCGCTGTCGTCACCAACGTCGGCCAAGCCCACCTGGGCGAGTTCGGGTCGCGCGAGGCGATCGCCGTGGCCAAGAGCGAGCTGGTGCGTGGGCTGGCGCCCGGCGGCACGGCGGTGCTCCATGCCGAGGACCAGCGGGTGCTCGCCATGGGCGACCTCACCGACGGACCGGTGCTGGCCTTCGGCGCGGGAGACACGGCCGACGTACGCATTCGGGACCTGTCTCTCGACCGCCTCGGCCGGCCCTCGTTCACCGTTCACCATGCCGGCGAGAAGGCGGTCGTCACGCTCCCGTTCGTCGGTGCCCACTGGACGCTCAACGCCGCGGCCGCCGCGGCGGCCGGGCTGGCCGCCGGGGTCCCGCTCGAGCAGGCCGCGACCGCGCTGAACACCGCCTCGATCTCGAAGTGGCGCATGGAACTGCACGCCCTGTCCAACGGTGCGACGCTCCTCAACGACTCCTACAACGCCAACCCCGAGTCCACCCGCGCCGGCCTGGACGCGCTCGCCTCGATCGACGCCGGGCGCCGCATCGCCGTGCTCGGCGAGATGCTCGAGCTCGGCGAGACCAGCCGCGACGCGCACCACGAGATCGGGACGTACGCGGCCACCCGGGCCGACCTCGTCGTCACCGTGGGCGAGGCCGCCGCCGTCATCGCCGACGGTGCGGGGGAGAAGGCCGTGGCCCTGCCCGACAACGCCGCCGCGATCGGCTGGCTGCTGAGCCACCTCGCCCCCGGCGACGTGGTGCTCGTCAAGGCTTCACGCGGAGCCCACCTCGACCAGGTCGCGGGGGCGCTGAGCTGAGATCTGGCGGCGACGGCGCCACCAGGGCCACGACAGGATCGCGGCCACGGTGGCGCCGCCGGCGTTGAGGATCACGTCGTCGACCGAGGAGACCCGGCCGATCGGCAGCACGTGCTGCAGGACCTCGATCGACACCGAGGCCGCGGTCGCCAGCACCAGGACCCGCCACACCGAGCGCAGCGCCGGGAAGCGGATGGGGCCGAAGAAGCCCAGCGCGGCGAAGATCAGCAGGTTGCCGACCAGCCCGACGGGTCCCATCGTCGCCATGTCCTCGAAGGGCACCAGGCTCACGTTGCCCGACAGGATGCCGTTGTTGCCCGGCAGCAGGGTCAGCAGCACACCTGGCACGGTGCCGTAGACGATGGCGACCTCCGCCAGCGAATGGCGCCAGGCCCTCCGCCACGCGACCCCGAAGACCCGGCGCAGCGCCGCCAGCACCGGAATTGCGAGCACAGCTACCGGAAACGCCAGCATCGTCAGCAGGACCACGCCCGTCTCGGTCAGCGTCCCCGATTGGTTCACGATCATGCGATTCCCCCGTTACCTCGTGTTGTGGAACCTAGCCGCCGGAGCCAGCCGTTCCATGAGCATTCGCTGTGCACTTGCTGTGTCAGCGGGCCCGCCGCCTCATGTAGAGGTCGAAGGCGCGGTAGACGATCGGCCGCAGCGGCAGGTCCCACTCGCCGACGTACCTCACCGCCTGTCCGCCGGTGCCGACCTTGAACTGGACCAGCCCGACGTGCGGGTCGTCGGCGGACAGGGTCGGGGTGATGCCACGCAGGTCGTAGCCGTCGCAGCCGGCGGCCAGGGAGTCGCGGATCATCGCCCACTGGCAGGCGTTGGAGCCGCGTACGTCCCGCTTCTCGGTCGAGGAGGCGCCGTAGACGTACCAGGCGTGGGTGCCGACGCGGACGTAGATCGTCGCGGCCACCAGGTCGCCGTCGTGACGGGCGAGGTAGAGCCTGATCCGCCCGGGATCCTCGGACGCCAGCGCCGTGAACATCTTCTCGAAGTAGGCCAGCGGCCGCGGCGTGAAGTGGTCCCGCTCGGCGGTGTGGACGTAGAGGTCGTGGAAGGCCTTCAGGTCCTCGCCGCCGGCGGAGGTGGTGACCTCGACGCCGGCCTTGGCGGCCTTCTTGATGTTGCGCCGCCAGAGCTGGTTCATCCCGGCGAGCACGTCGTCCTCGGACCGGGCGGTCCCGTCCGGGTGCCGCAGCGGGATCTCGTACGTGAACTGCGGCTGCCCCGCCCCGAACCCGTCCTCGGGGTTCTGCGGGATCCAGCCGGAGTCGCGCAGAAAGCGGGTCACCTCGGCGCCGACCGGATCGGGCCGCCCCGGGAGGTCGGTAAGCCGCAGGACGTCGGGGTCGGCGACGCCCGCCTTGACCTGTGCCGCGTCCCAGGTGCCGGTGGGCACCGGGGGAGCGACCCGGATCGCGAACGCGCCCTGCGAGCGCAGGTAGGCGACCAGCGGCGGGAACCAGACGGTGAGCGCGCCGGCCCAGTCGATGTCGGGACCCCACGGCAGGTAGGCCAGCGTGTAGCCCAGCTTCGGGACCGGCCGGTGCAGCACCAGCGCGGTCCCGGCGAGCCGGTCGCCGGCGTACCAACCCAGCGACTCGCTGCGCCACTCGGTCTTCACCTCGGCCCAGGCGGGGGTCTGCAGGAAGCTGACCGATCGCCGCGACCGGACGTGGTCGAGGTGCTCGGCGGACGTGATCGGTCGGACAGTGAAGGTCACCGTGCCAGTCAACGCGTGCCGATGTCGTCAGGGCGTATGGCCTTTCGGATACGTCGGCGATATGTCATCAACCTAGGATCAGAGCATGCGGGTGCTGGTGGTCGAGGACGAGCCGTTGATGGCTGGAGCGATCCGGGATGGGCTGCGGCTGGAGGCGATCGCCGCCGACATCGCGGGCGACGGCGACACGGCGCTGGAGCTGTTGAGCGTCAACGCCTACGACATCGCCGTGCTCGACCGCGACATCCCCGGGCCCTCGGGGGACGAGGTCGCCAAGCGGATCGTCGCCTCCGGCACCGGGATGCCGATCCTGATGCTCACCGCGGCCGATCGCCTCGACGACAAGGCCTCCGGGTTCGAGCTCGGCGCCGACGACTACCTGACCAAGCCGTTCGAGCTGCGTGAGCTCGTGCTGCGGCTTCGGGCACTCGACCGGCGGCGCGCGCACAACCGGCCACCGGTGCGGGAGATCGCCGGCCTGAGGGTCGACCCGTTCCGGCGCGAGGTCTACCGCGAGGGCCGCTACGTGGCGCTGACCCGCAAGCAGTTCGCGGTGCTCGAGGTGCTCGCCGGCGCCGAGGGCGGCGTGGTCAGCGCCGAGGAGCTCCTGGAGCGGGCCTGGGACGAGAACGCCGACCCCTTCACCAATGCCGTACGCATCACCGTCTCCGCCCTGCGCAAACGTCTGGGCGAGCCCGCGATCATCGCCACTGTGCCGGGCGTCGGATACCGGATCGATGTCGATTCCTAGACGTCCCGGGATGAGCGTCCGGCTCAAGCTGACGCTCAGCTATGCCGGGGTCATCGTGGTCACCGGGGTGCTGCTGCTCGCGGTGGTGTGGGTCTTCCTGCTGCGCTACGTCCCCGACGGGGTGTGGATGGAGTGGCCGCAGCAGCCGGGGAGGCCGAGTGCGCCCTTCGTGCCGAACCGCTCCGACCTCGAGCGGGCCTTCGCTCCGCGGGCGGCGACGATGATGGGGTTCCTGGTCGTGTTCGGGCTGGTGGGAGGCTGGATCCTCGCCGGCCGGATGCTGGCCCCGCTGACGAAGATCACCGAGGCCACGCGTACGGCCGCGGACGGGTCGCTCTCGCACCGGATCGCGCTCGCGGGCCCCGGCGACGAGTTCCGTGAGCTCGCCGACGGCTTCGACGACATGCTCGCAAAGCTCGAGTCGCAGGTGGCCGAGCAGCAGCGGTTCGCGGCCAACGCCTCCCACGAGCTGCGCACCCCACTCGCCATCACGCAGACGCTCCTCGACGTCGCGACCAAGGACCCGAACCGCGATGTCGACGAGCTCCTCGACCGGCTGCGCCTGATCAACTCCCGCGCGATCGACCTCACCGAGGCACTCCTCGTGCTCAGCCGCGCCGACCAGCGCTCCTTCGTCCGTGAGCCGGTCGACCTGTCGCTGGTCGCCGAGGAGGCGGTCGAGGCACTCCTGCCGCTGGCCGAGCGGCGTGGCGTGCGGATCGAGACCTCCGGCGACCAGGCGTCGGTCAGCGGGTCACCCGCCCTGCTGCTGCAGGTCGCGACCAACCTGATCCACAACGCGATCGTCCACAACCTGCCCGAGGACGGGTCGGTGTCGGTCACCATCACCGCCCACGAGAAGAGCGTGGTCCTCACCGTGGCCAACACCGGCGAGGAGCTCTCCCGCGAGCTGGTCGCCACGCTCACCGAGCCGTTCCAGCGAGGCACCCAGCGCATCCACGGCGACCAGGCCGGTGTCGGGCTCGGCCTGGCGATCGTCAAGAGCATCACCCGCGCCCACGACGGAAACCTCGCCGTCCTCGCCCGCCCCGGCGGCGGGCTACGCGTCTCCGTCGAGCTGCCCGCGGCGTCGGGGGGTGGGGGGGGTGGGGTGTGGGGGTGTTTTGGAGAGGAGAAGTACAAAACACCGAAAGGCGCAGGCGGGGGCGA